>DASVWQ010000411.1:0-2881 GCA_036393135.1 Ktedonobacterales bacterium | reverse complement strand
CTTCGGCGCTGTACCTGGATAGCGCTCCTCGACGACCTCGATGGCCTCCCGCAGGTTGCCGATCGTCTGAATGCGCAGCGCCGTCTCCAACTGCGCCTGCCCGTAGTATTCGAGAATGAACCATGGATCCAGCCGACGAGCGACATCCAGGCGGTAGCTGGGGAGTTCCTTGATTGGAACGAGTTTGACTTTTGGCTCCTTTTGAGCCTTTTGAGCCTTTTGAGCCTTGGGCGCTTTGGCTGGCGCCAACTCTTCGTAGCGGTCGCGCACGCGCACCGGAAATGAAGGGTTGCGGCTCAACTCATCGAGCGCAATCTCGCTGAGGGCAGCCAGCATGAGTTTTTCGTTAGTGAACGTGAAGCGCCTGGCTGCGGCGGCTGCGGCGGTGGCTGAACGCTGCGCTGGGGTGGGTGAGTTTGTGGTTGAGGTAGTCATGGTTTGCTGACCCCCATCTTCTGCAGGATCTCATTGGTAGCATTCCTGTACTCGGTGGCGGCATTGGAACTCCGCCAGCCAAATACGTTCTTCAGACCTCCGTTGATAAGCGCAATGTGCGCTTGTTCGATATGATCATCATAGGGTATCACCGCGTCAAGCAAAGGATAGCCCTTTACGGGGGCCTGTATCTGGAGTTTGGCATCGGCGGCCTTCATGGATGTTGTTGAGCGCCACTGCGCACGCAGAAGGCCGCGCGCCTGTGGCGCGCCCGTCAGTGCGCGCATGGTATCAGTTGTCCTCAGCGCATTGTCGATTCCCGCCACCGAGAAGCTATCGGCTTTGAGCGGTATCAGCACGTAATCAGCCGCCGCGATAGCTATTCGAGCGAAGTGTGATTGCGCTGGTGGGGTATCCACCACTATCCAGTCGAAGCTGGAGCTTGTGCTGTTCACCCCGGCAGTAGTTGGGCCATGTAGCGCAGGATGGCGAAGACTCCGAGCAAATGCCAATTCGGCATCAGGACGTGCGCTGCCACCAGGGTCGATGCGGTTCAGTTCATCGTTGGCCGCGAGCAGTGAAATCGGCTCGAACCGGGTTGGCTGAATGAGCTCTTGGAGCGGCGCTGGATTCTGCGCAAAGTGCTCGGTGATGAAACGCTCGTGCAGAGGTTGCGGGGCGTCCTTCGACAGGTGTACGCCCTTGAGCAAGGGCGGTGGCAGCGTTGAGGTGAGATTTGCCTGGCCATCCATGTCTACCAGCAGGATGCGCTTGCCCAGCGCGGCGAGCGCGAACCCGACATTGAGCGCGCTGGTAGTCTTGCCGACGCCGCCCTTGTTGTTGGCGACCACGAGTATGCGCGCCGATGTTCGCGGCTCCTGAGCGAAACCGCTAAAGAGCCAGTCCGGCAAAATCGGGTTGAGCGTGCGATGGAAGCCATGCCCATCCGTGACACGCGAGCCGTGCAGATAGCGCATGTAGCGGAGCAGGTCGCCGCCGTCGATCAGGCGGACATCCTTCATGCCAGGGCGCTGGATGACATATTGCGCATTGGCGGCGAAGTGCGCCGTTGTGATGAGATAGCCAGGAACATCGCCAGCGTATTTTAGAACTCCCGCAAACTTGAAAACATCGTTAACGCCTATTCCTGACCCTTCTGGCGCATAGCGCCGCGCCTCAATGCGGGCAAACGGCGTCTCCTCAGAGGTATTCGCATAGAGATTCAGATCCACACCGGGTCCATATGGCACATGATCTGAGGCCACGTATTCCACCGCAAAGCCCGCGCAGAAGAACACATAGGCCAGAAACCGCTCGAACTCTTTAGGGGAAAGCTCCGCGTGTATGACATCGGTGGATGGCGCTAGTAGATGTGGCTCAAAGCGGGTCTTGTCTGCATGAGTGAACTGCATGAATTGCGTTGGCATCGCGTACTCCTTGTGATTTGGATGACTCCAGTGGTACACGAGTGAATTGACGCATCGTTAGTCATATGAGGAAGAAATGTCAGCGAGCGCCCACTTGCCGCCTGCCTACTAGTATACACCCACAGTCATATGAACGCCGCCTGCCTTCCATCTATCCCACTTCGGCCCGCTTGCGCGCGTGGCCCTGCGCGCGGTACCATGCGCGCGATGCGGCTACGCATTACCACGTATCGGACCCCGTTGGCGCTATGTGTGGGACTGCTACTGCTGTGAGGGGGGGCGCCCATGAGCCAGAGCGTCTATGTCTGCGGGCGCCAGATCGCGCCGGAGTCGCTGGCGGAGCGGATCACGCGGGCGCTGGGGCGGCGCTTTGGCGCGAAGGGCGTGGTCGGCGGCGAGCGACCCGACCCCGCCGCGCTGGCCGCTAGCGATCTGGTCGTCGCGCTGATCGATCGAGGCTGGACGCGCGGCCCGGATGGCGTCGGCTGGCTGGACGACCCCGCCGACCTGACCCGCGCCGCCCTGATCGCCGCCGCGCAGGAGGGCAAGGCGATCCTGCCGCTGCTGCTGGACGGCGCCGCGATGCCCGAAGTCGAGGACCTGCCCGACGAGTTGCGCTTCCTGCACTTCCGCAACGCGCGGGTGGTGGGCGCGGGCGACACATTCGACGCCGACATGGCGCGCGTCGTCGGGACGCTGGAGGCGATGCGGCGCGGACGCGGCTTCTACACGCAGGTCGGAGCTTTCACGCTGGCCGCCGCCGCCTGGGTCACGGCGGTCTTGATCGTGCAACTGCTGGACGCCTTCACCACGCTTGGCCATCTCGGCGTCGTCGGAGACCTCTTCCGCTCGGTGCGCGAGACGAATGTCATCGCCTTTGCGCCGGTCGCCCTGGTTGCGCTCTATGCCGGCGTCCGCACGCTGTTGATGCGGCGCTGGAGGTTCGCGGTGATCCTGCTGGCCTGCGCCGCGCTGCTGGCGGAGGAGATGAGCCGCGCCATCACCGTCAGTGGTTTCGC
>DASVWQ010000410.1:0-5194 GCA_036393135.1 Ktedonobacterales bacterium | reverse complement strand
CGCCGCCTGGAGATATTCCGCCGTGATGCTGCCGACATTGCCGAAGCCCTGCACGGCGACCGTTGCGCCGCTCAGGTTGATGCCCGCATCCTCCGCCGCGCGGCGCAGCACCATCATCACGCTGCGGGCGGGCGCCTCGTTGCGTCCCTCGCTCCCGCCGATGGCCAGCGGCTTTCCGGTAACCACCGCTGGAACCGAGTAACCCCGGTGCATCGAGTAGGTGTCCATGATCCAGGCCATGATCTGCGCGTTGGTATTGATATCGGGCGCCGGGATGTCGCTGTTCGGCCCGATCAGCAGCGAGATCTCAGTGGTGTAGCGGCGCGTCATGCGCTCCAGCTCGGCCTTGCTCAGCGCCTTGGGATCTACGATCACGCCGCCCTTAGCGCCACCAAATGGAATGCCGACCACCGCGCACTTCCATGTCATCCACATCGCCAGCGCGCGGATGTCATCGAGGTTGACCGTCGGCGTGTAGCGGATGCCGCCCTTCGCGGGGCCGCGCGAGTAATTGTGCTGGACGCGGTAGCCAGTGAAGAGGCGGACGGAGCCGTCATCCATGCGCACCGGGAAGTTTACCGCCAGCTCGCGCTGCGGACGGCGCAGGGTCGCCAGCACGGCGGGGCTAATCTCCAGCCGTTGAGCGGCGGCGTCGAGCTGGTCCAGCGCGATAGTCCAGAGATTGGGCGCGCCTTCGCCCGACAGATCATCCCGCATCGTCTGTTCCTTCCTCGCGACCACTACCCCGCGACCACTACCCCCGCGAACAACTCTCGTGCGCCAATGGGACGCGCCGCCTCAGCCTTCGGTCAGCTTGCGCTGGATCATCGGCGTCACCACGTCGGGCCGTGCGCGCCCCTTCGAGCGCTTCATCACCTGGCCCATCAGGAACTGCGCCGCCGAAGCCTTGCCCGCGTGGAAGTCCTCCACCGCCTTGGGGTTCTCGGCGATCACCGCGTCTACGATTGCCTCCAGCTCGCTCGTGTCGCTGAGCTGCGAGATGCCCTCCGCCGCGACCACCGCTCTCGGCGAGGTCCCGCTGGCGAAGGCCTTCTCCAGCACATCTTTGGCTTGCTTGCCGCTGATGGTCCCCGCGTCGATCAGGTCCAGCAGTTCGGCCAGACCCTCCGGAGTCACCTTGCTCGCGCCGATGTCGAGGCTGGCGGCGTTGAGCAGGCGGCGCAGGTCGCCCAACGTCCAGTTGGCGGCGGCCTTCGCGCGGGCCTGGGTGTCTTTCGCCGCGCCCGCCTTCACCGTCGCCTCGAAGTACGCGCCCAGGGCGCGCTCGGCGGTGAGTTGCTCGGCGTCGTAGGCGGAGAGGCCATAGTCGCGCTCGAAGCGCTCGCGCGCCGCGTCGGGCAGCTCCGGCAGCCGCGCCCGCAGCCGCTCCACCCACTCGCGGTTCACCACCAGCGGCGGCAGGTCTGGCTCCGGGAAATAGCGGTAGTCGTCGGAGTTCTCCTTGACCCGCTGCAGGACGGTAATGCCCTTGTCCTCGATCCAGCCGCGCGTGGACTGGACGATCTTGCGCCCGGCCCGCAGCTCCTCGATCTGGCGCTGCGCCTCGAAGGTCAGCGCCCGCTCGACCGCGCGGAACGAGTTCATGTTCTTGATCTCGGTCTTGACGCCAAACTCGCTCTGGCCGCGCGGGCGGACGGAGATGTTGGCGTCGCAGCGCAACGCCGCCTCCTCCATCTTGCCAGAGCTGACGCCGAGGTAGAGCAGGATCGTGCGCAGCTTCTCCATATAGAGCCGCGCCTCCTCCGGGCTGCGCATGTCCGGCTCACTGACGATCTCCATCAGCGGGACGCCCGCGCGGTTGAGGTCCACCAGGCTGTAACTGTCGCCGCCCTCGCTGACGTGGGCCAGCCGCCCGGTATCCTCCTCCAGATGCACGCGCGTAATGCCGATGCGCTTCTCCTCGCCATGCAGGTTGATGGTGAGGTAGCCATTGCGACTGAGCGGCATGTCATATTGCGAGATCTGGTAGCCCTTGGGCAGGTCGGGGTAAAAGTAGTTCTTGCGGTCGAACTTGGAGAAGTCGGGAATCTCGCAGTTGAGGGCCAGCGCGGTCATCATCATGAAATCTACCGCCTGCTCGTTGATGACGGGCAGGACGCCGGGGAAGCCCATGCAGATTGGGCAGCAGTGGGTGTTGGGCGCGGCGTTCGCGTAGTCCGCCGGGCAGCGGCAGAACATCTTGCTCGCCGTCAGAAGCTGCGAGTGGACTTCCAGCCCGATGACGATCTCATAGTCTGTCGTGGCGGCGGCTTCGGCGGTGGTCATCTCTCTCTATACCTTCTCGAATTCAGATATGCTGGCCCTCACCCCCAACCCCAAGCCCCGCTCGCTCGCGGGGTCCCCCTCCCACAGGGAGAGGGGGGCAGGGGGTGAGGTCTTCCCCTTACCGCGCGTGGGCTTTCGTGAAGCGGCCCATCCGCTCGATAGCTTGCTCGATCTTGTCGCGCGCCGCGCAATAGGTGCAGCGGATGAAGCCCTCGCCCGCCGCGCCGAAGGCCGAGCCAGGCACCACAGCCACCTGCTCCTCATAGAGCAGCTTCTCGGCGAATTCGTCGGAGGTGAGGCCAGTTGCGGCAATCGACGGGAAAGCGTAGAAGGCGCCGCGCGGCTCGTAGCAGGTCAGGCCGATGCTGTTCAGCCCCTCCACAATCAGCGTGCGCCGCTCATCGTAGCTCGCCACCATCGCCCGCACGTCGTCCTCGCCATGCAGCACGGCCTCCAGCGCGGCGGCCTGGCTCATCGTCGCGGCGCACATGATGGCGTACTGATGCACCTTGAGGATAGCCTCCAGGATGTGCGCGGGGGCGCAAACATAGCCCACCCGCCAGCCGGTCATCGCGTAGGCCTTCGAGAAGCCGTCCACCAGCACCGTGCGCTCACGCATGCCGGGCAGCGCGGCGATGCAGACATGCTCGCCGCCATAGACCAGACGGCTGTAGACCTCATCGCTGATGACCAGCAGGTCGCGGGCCTGGGCCAGCGCGGCGATCTTCTCTAGCTCAGGACGGGCGATCACGGCGCCGGTCGGATTGTTCGGGTTGCCCAGCAAAATGGCCTTCGTGCGCGGGGTCAGCGCCGCCTCGATGGCCGCCGCCTTGACCTCGAACTGGTCCTCCACCCGCGTCGGCACGGGGACGACCACGCCGCCCGCCAGCGTCACATCCGCCTCGTAGGCGACATAGCCGGGGTCGGGGATGATGACCTCATCGCCGGGATCGATGGTCGCGCGCAGGGTCGCGTCAATCGCCTCGCTGACACCGACCGTGACGATGATCTCGGTCTTCGGGTCATACGAAATGCCGTAGCGGCGCTTGAGCAGTCCGGTAATGGCCTCGCGCAGCTCCAGCGTGCCATAGTTGGAGGTGTAGTGGGTCATCGCCTGCTCGATGGCCGCGATGCCCGCCTGGCTGATGTGCTCCGGCGTGACGAAATCGGGCTCGCCGACACCCAGCGAGATGACCTCAGGCATGGCCGCCGCGATGTCGAAGAACTTGCGGATGCCCGATGGCTTGATCGCGCGCACGCGCGCCGAGAGCATCTCGCGCTTCACCAGGCCCTCCATACGCCGCTTCCTCTTTCTGCTCGCTCGTCGTATCGTCATGCCAGCGCCAGGCGGCGCCGCGCTGATTTCGCCGCAGACACAGCGCGCCCGCGGACGCCGCTTGTGTTCGCAAGACATCATAGCACATGGGCGCTCATGCGCTGCGGGCGAATCGCAGCGGCGAGCGGCGTCACGGCCAGGCGCGGCGCCCCGCCGCAACCGTGGCGCGCTCCGTGCGTAGGCTCTTATAGCGGCGGCTGGCGATGGGGGCGTCCACGCAAGGACAGGCCAGCGGTCGCCGCCAATGGGGAGCGCGAACGCAGATGTACAACTACAACGACTACTCGGCGCCGACCACGCTGGGCATCCCGGAGCGCTGGGAGCGCGTGCTGACCTACGCCCTCGGCTGGATCACCGGGATCATCTTCCTGCTGGTCGAGCAGCGCAACCAGACGGTCCGCCGCCATGCCGCGCAGTCCACGGTGGTCTTCGGGATTCTGAGCATCCTGGGCTTCATCGTGGGGACGCTGGGCGGCCTGCTGGGACACATCCCGCTGATCGGCTGGCTCTTCGGCTTCGGCTTCGGCGCCATCGGCGCGCTGGTCGGGCTGGTCACCTTCGTCGCCTGGATCGGCCTGATGATCCTGGCCTATTTCAGCGCCAAGACCCTCATCACCGGCCCACGCAGCGAGCGCCTGCTCTAGAGCGGCGCAACTACATCGTCGCCAGCGCCTCCTACAGGACGGGATCGGCGCTGGCGACGAACCGCACACCCCGCTCGCGCATCGCCGCGAACTCCGCCTCGGCCAGCGCGTCGAAGTCGATGGCGGGGTGCGCGACGGCGCTCATGCAGTCGGTCAGAATGTGGAGTCGGCCCAGGATGTCGGGCTGGTCGGCGTAGCGCGCGACGATCTGCCGCGTCGTCTCCAGCACACAGTGTGACTTGGCCTCGCCTGCCAGGTACACACGGTCGTAGCGCATCACCGCATCCAGCAGCGCCGTATTCAGCGCGCTCGACGAGTCGTCAGGATCAGAGACTTCCGCGCCAAAGACGCCGTAAAACTCCGTGCGCGGCGTCCGTCCCTTGCTGAGGTAGACCGGCTCGACGCCGCGCGCGATGCTATGCCAGGCGACCGCTTCGCTCAGTGGCGTCGCGAGCATATGGCCGAGCGTCCCCTCCATCGTGTGCGGCGGCCAGATCATCAGGTCCTTTCTGGCTTGCTGGCGCAGCGTCCGCACATAGTCCAGCGACCATTCCGCCTCGACCAGCGGCGCCCACTCGCCGCGCTCCACCTGCTCCACAGTGATGGCGGTGAACGGCGCGGGATGCCGCCCTGTGCGTGGGTCGATCCACCAGCCGCCATAGAAGATGTGGCTGGGCAGGTGGGTATCCAGCGAGAGGTAGACGCGCGAGACGCGCCCGGCATTGCGATAGAGCCAGACGAGCAGTCGCGCGAGGTCGTCCTGGGCGCCAGGGACGGCCAGCGCGCCATCGGGCGCCACGAAGTCGTGCTGCATGTCCACCAGCACGAGCGCGATGGTGGCGTTGTCGTCGCGCGCGGGCGCCAGTCCCGCCGTCAGCCCCGCCGCCATGAAGGCGTCCATGCGCGCGGGATACGGCGCGCGATAGGC
>DASVWQ010000409.1:0-5138 GCA_036393135.1 Ktedonobacterales bacterium | reverse complement strand
GTGGACGCTGAGGAATCTGATCGGCCTTGCCGTGCCGTTTCATCCCTGGGCGCGCCTGCCACTTCCCGTAATGCTGGGACTCGATGCGGTGGTGTCGGCGCTCACGCTGGGCGGGCTGGCGCTGCTGCCGCTGCTCTGGCGGCCCCTCTCCCGCAGGTGGCTCGCGCTCGTCTGCTGGGCGTATGCCGTCTGGCTGGCGCTGCTGGTCATTCTGGCAGCTGCGGGCTTTATCGCCCTGCGCCAGGCGGTCCCCCTCGCCTTCTCGCTTTCGAAGCAGTTCGGCGCCTTTGGCTCCTACCATGCCCTGCCAGGGGTGATCGTCTTTCCGCTGGGCGCGCTGGTTGTCTGCGCCGCGCTCGTCCTCCTGTTCAGGGAACCCGCGCCCGTGGCCCTCCCAGCGCCCGCGCCGCGCGGCGGTTGGCAGCGGGCGGCCACACTCACGCTCACGGCGGGCGCGCTGGTCTGGGTCGTCGGCTTCTACCTCATGCCTCAAGCCGTCACCACCGCTTGTCCACCAGTGAGCTTCTCGGTCACACAGTTTGCGCATGGCGCCTGCGCGGGGATTGACTCCGATCAGGTGTTGCAGTGGGCCTGGTACGCTGGACTCAATCCGGTCGCCTCGCTGCTCTATACCCTCGGCAGAAACTTCGAGCTATTGGTCGCGCTAGTCGCCATCACGACGCTTGGCGGATGGACACGGCTCCTCTCGGTGACGACGCTGGCATGGCTGGCCGCGTGGCCCGCGTTGGCGTTCGGCGTCGCACTCGTCGCCCTTCAGGGGGTGGGCGTCGTCGCGCGATACGGCTTTCAGCTTGCCGCTGAGACGGGCGGTAGCTGGCATGCGGCGCCCGGCATTGCCGTGACTCTCGCCGGAATCATCCTCGTCGCGCTGGGGCAGCTTGGCCTCTGGCGCGAGTGGGCGCGTCAGCGAGCCGCGACGCCTGCGCGGTAGCGAACGCTTGCAGCGTGTGCGTGAGTCACTTGTCTGGCTCGCCCGCGTCTTCTGGCGGCGCGTGCAGTGTGCGCTCACGCTCGTAGATCACCATCCCCGGCCCGCCGCCCTTCATGTGGCGGACGTGGCGCGCCTCGGTATAGTCCACACCCACGCTGGCGGACTCGCGGAGCTGGCTGTACCACCCCGCCAGCGCCGCCGCCTCGCGCAGCGCCGACGCGCTCGCGGGCCGCCCCGCCACCTTCAGGATGACGTGGGCGCCGGGCGCGCCGCGCGCATGCAGCCAGAGGTCGTTCGGCGCCGCCTGGTGGAAGGTGATCTCCTCGTTCTGGCGGCTGTTCTTGCCCACCAGCGCCAGCGTCCCATCGCTCAGCCGCCTGCGCAGCGGCGCGCCGCCCTCCGGCTTGCCAGGCTTGCCGCCCTGCCCGCCTTTCGCGCCGCCCTTGCCGGGTTTGCCACCCACCTTGCCTCGCTTGCCGAGCTTGCGCTGCTCCTTCGCCAGTCGCCGCGCCTCGGCCCCGCCCTTGATGTAGCCCGCCTCGGCAACCTCAGCCCGCACATGCGACACTTCGGTGGGCGTCTCGGCCAGCGCGAGATCGGTCAGCAGTTGCTCGACCCGCGCCAGCTCCACGTCGTTTGTCTCGACCTGCTCCGGCAGTAGCTCCGCCGCGCGCTGGAGCTTGTGGTAGCGCGCATAACGGCGATTGGCGTTCTCCACAGCGGAGTATTGCGGGTCCAGCGCGATGGTCAGCGTCGCGCCTTCCGTCTCAGCCCAGGCGTCGGGCAGGGTGGCCGCGCGCGCGCCCACCGCGACCTCGCTCTGGAAGGCCAGCAGCGTATCAGCCTCGCGCCGAAGCTGCCCGGCCTCGGCCTGCGTCGCCGCCTCCTCCGCGAGCGCCTCGGCCTTGCGCTGGCAGCGCTCGCGCTGACGCTGGAGGATGCGCCGCAGGTCGCCCTTGGTCTGCTCCAACTCCGCGCCCCACTCCGCCCCGCTGAAGAGCAGATCGAGCGCGTCGTTCACGCTGGCGACTGGCTCCAGGCGATTCTGCGGCGGATACTGGCGCGGCTCGTAGACCGCCAGCGCAATAGGACGCTCCGGCGTATCAGTGGTCGCGGGGGCGTAGACCAGCGTGGGGCGCCAGTCGCGGGTCGTTTGCAGCGCAGCCAGCGTGCGGGTCTCGCGCGCCAGCGCCTCCCACGCCTCCCATGGCGCGGCGGCGTCCACGGGCGAGTCGGGATCGCCCAGCGCGCGGGCGGCGGCCTCGCGTCCCAGCTCGCGCCCGAAGCCTAGCACGCTTGTCGCCAGGGTCACGGCCACCGTCGGCGCAGTCACGCGCCGCCTGCCACGTCTGCCGTGGGGTTTGTCGCTGACGGGCCGCTCCTCCGCCTGCGCCGCCGCAAAGCTCGCCAGCGCATCCAGCGCCGCCGCGCGCAGGTCGCTGGCCGTGGCGTCGACGCCGGGAATCTGGGGCAGGGTCGCGCCCGCCAGCGAGCGGATCTGCGGCGGTGGAGAATGGTACGGCGCGTGCGGCAGGATGACGCGGTACTGGTTGGTCTCGGCGCTCGCCAGGCGCAGGGCGCCCAGCGTTACGCGGTCGGCGTCGGTCAGGATGATGTTGCTGAAGCGGCCCATCACCTCGGCGATCAGCCAGGTTGCCGCGACGCCGCTCGCCACATCGGCCCCGCGCGCGAAGCCCAACTCGACCACGCGCTCCCAGGCTGGCTGGCGGACGGCGACCAGCCGCGCGCCCTCCAGATGCTTGCGCAGCAGCATCACGAAGGGCGGCGGGTCGGTGGCCAGCTTGCGCGGCTTTGCGCCGGTCAGCCGGAGGTGCGCAAGCTGCGGATGCGCCGAGACGACCAGCCAGCGGTTGCGTCCGCCGCCCCATAGCTGTAATGCGATAGAATGGGGTGTCGGCTGGATGGCGTCATCCACCCGCGCGCCGCGCAGTTCGCGCGTAAATTCATCGCTGAGCGCGGCCAGAG
Organism: Ktedonobacterales bacterium; assembly: GCA_036393135.1. Classification (GTDB taxonomy): domain Bacteria; phylum Chloroflexota; class Ktedonobacteria; order Ktedonobacterales; family JADMIN01; genus JAKAIY01. Next base: position 2,200 of record DASVWQ010000409.1, on the reverse strand, counting down.
TAAGCGCGTCTATCGGCATGGTGGGCGAGTCCTTGGCTCTTGGGCGCGGAGTGGACGCCAGTTCGGCGCGGGCAGTATAGCACGCGCCAGCCTGTTCCCTGTTGTGTGGATGCGACCTCACCCCCGGCCCCTCTCCCTCTGGGAAGGGGCCCCCCCGCGAGCGAGCGGGGCGGGGGTCAGGGGGTGAGGTCGCCTGATAGAGATAATTGAAGGTCTATGACGACACCTGCCAGTGAGCCACTGATCGTGGCGCCATCGCCGCTGCTGTTCGTGCTCTCCGGGCCATCGGGCGTCGGCAAGACGACGCTGACCAACCGCCTGGTCATGCGCGGCTGGGCGGGCCATGTGATGGTCACGGTCACCACGCGCCGCCCCCGCCCGAACGAGGTGGATGGCGTCCATTACCATTTCCGCACGGCGGAGCAGTTCCACGAGATGCTCCAGCGCAACGAGCTGCTGGAGCACGCCGAGGTGCATGGCGCCTGGTATGGCGTGCCAGCCGAGATGGTGCGCGAGCGGCTGCGCAGCGGGCAGGATGTCATCCTGACTATCGACCCGCAGGGCGCGCAGACCGTGCGGACCAAGGTGAAGGACGCTATCTTCATCTTCCTCGCGCCCGAATCGCTGGATGTGCTGACGCGGCGAGTGGACAATCGTGGCCACGACAGCCCCGAACAGCGCGCCCTGCGCATGCTCAACGCCGAGCGCGAGATGGCCGAGCTATCCAAATACGACTATCTCATCATCAATCGCGATGACCACCTCGACGAGGCGGTCAATCAACTCGAGGCGATCATGTGGGCGGAGCATAGTCGCGTCTCCCCACGTCGCCCCCAGCTCTAGCCCGCCGCCGCGCGCGGGTATCGCGCGGCATGCGCGCCCGGCCCGTTCTGGCGCCGCCGCCGCCCCACAATGGCGTGAGGCTCGCCGCCCCCACGGCTCTGCGCCGTACCGCCAACACGCAGGAGGACCGCAACATGAATCAGCAACCGACCGAAACCAATGGCCGATTCGAGCGCGCCGGCACGAAAGAGCGCAACCTCGGCCTGGAACTGGTGCGCGTGACCGAGGCCGCCGCCTATGCCGCTTCGCGCTTCATGGGACGCGGCGACAAGATCGCCGTAGACCAGGCGGCGGTAGACGCCATGCGCAGCGCCGTCGATGGCGTGGACATGCACGGCGTCGTCGTCATCGGCGAGGGCGAGAAGGACGAGGCGCCGATGCTCTACGTCGGCGAGGAGATCGGCAACGGCCTGCCGCCGGAGGTCGATGTCGCGGTGGACCCGGTGGACGGCACCCGCCTTACCGCGCTTGGCCTGCCCGGCGCCATCGCCGTCGTCGCCACCGCCGACCGTGGCGCGATGTTCAAGGCGCCCCCTGGCGTCTACTACATGGAGAAGCTGGCTGTCTCGCGCGCCGCCGCCAGGGTCATCGACCTCGACGCGCCTATCATCGACAACCTCGCCCGCATCGCCGCCGCCCGCGACACGCGCATCGAAGACCTGACTGTGACCGTCCTCGACCGTGACCGTCATCAGGGCATCATCAAGGAGGTGCGCGCGGCGGGCGCCCGCGTCCAGCTCATCACCGATGGCGACGTGGCGGCGGCCATTCATGCGGCGATGGAGGACTACACGGCGACCGATGTCTATATCGGGGTGGGTGGCGCGCCAGAGGCCGTGCTGGCGGCGTCGGCGCTGAAATGCGTTGGCGGGCAGATGCTCTGCCGCATCTGGCCGCGCACCGACGCCGAGCGCGAGAAGCTGCTCAGCGACGGTGTGGACCTCCAGCGCATCTACACAGTGGACGACCTCGTGCGCGGCGAGAACATCTCGTTCGCCGCGACCGGCATCACCACCGGCGATCTGCTGCGCGGTGTGCGCTTCGGCCCCACAGGCGCCCGCACCCACTCCGTGATGATGCGCGCGAAGACCGGAACGATCCGCTATATCGAGGCCATCCACAACTGGAAGCGGATCTAGGCGGGCAGCCCTGACCCCCTCTCCCACGGGGAGAGGGGGAAGTCGCTCACCCCTGCGCGGCGTGCGCCATCGCGTGAGGTCGCCGCAGCAGCCAGAGCGAGGAGCCGTGCGCCAGCAGCGCGACCACGATGGCGAGGATGAACGCCGCCGCGATCCCCAGCGGCTCCAGCAGCGTTGTGAGGACGATGAAGAAGGAGATGAAGGCGAACATCCCGTAG
>DASVWQ010000408.1:0-2846 GCA_036393135.1 Ktedonobacterales bacterium | reverse complement strand
ACGACTGACCACCAGCCACCCGTATCGGCGTTCCCCCAGCCACCTGCCACCGTCCTCTGAAAGGCGTCCGACGCGATGATTCCCGCTGGTGGTGGCGTCGGCGTCGGTGACGGCGAGCCCGTCGGCGTCGGGGTAGGAGTGATGCTCACGCCGCCGCTATCGCAGGCGCTGGCTAGCCCGCTCGTCGCGAAGGCGTAGCAGGTGTAGTTGATGGTCTCGCCTGTGCCGGTGATATCCCAGCTACCGCCCGTGCCGACATAGTTGGAGCCGAGGGGCGAGTTGTCGGTGACGGTCACCATCCAGTTCGCTGGCTCCGCGCTGCCGTTGGCCCAGATCTTGGCTGAGAGCACGGTGGGCAGACCTACTCCACCTGGCGCGACATCCAGGCGTATCCAGTAAACGGTGTTGGCGCTCGCGGTGAAGGGTACGCTCGCCAGAATGCTTGTGCTACCACCGCTGCGCTTGGCAATCTCCAGCTTGTTTTGTGAGGTATGAAGCCGCGCGCCGTAGTAGCAACTCTTATTGGAGCAGGCGTTCTGCACGGTGTAGGGGGTCGCGTGTCCGACCGCGCTCACCGAGAACTCGACGAGCGAGTCGCCGCCGTTGTAGATGGCCGTCCCCGCCGAGGCGACGCCGATCGAATTGATACTACCCTGGTAGCCGTAGACGCCGGTGTTGTTGTTAATGTTGACATAGCTGGCCGTGCCATCCATGCCCCACGTGACATTGGCGACGCCATCGGTGTTCGTGCTGGTTCCCCAGCCGCTCTGGTTGGCGCGCGTGAAATCATCCTCGATGGTGTTCATGTTGCCTCCTGGCGGAGGCGTCGCCGTCTGAGTCGGCGTTATGGTTGGCGTCGCGGTCGGGGTACTCGTCGGCGAAGGTGTCGCCGTCGCCGTGGCGGTTGCCGTGGCGGTTGGCGGAGGTGTCGCCGTCGCCGTGGCGGTAGCCGTGGCAGTTGCCGTGGCGGTTGCCGTCGCCGTCGCCGTGGCGGTTGCCGTCGCCGTCGCCGTGGCGGTTGCAGTGGCGGTTGCCGTCGCCGTCGCCGTGGCGGTTGCAGTGGCGGTTGGTGGAGGTGTCGCCGTCGCCGTACTTGTCGCGGTTGGCGTGTTCGTCGCCGTGCTGGTTGGGGTGGGCGATGGCGCGCCAGGCGTGGTTGCGACGAAGCTCTTATACGCGAAGGTCTGGGAGCCGGGGCCTTCGTTGCGCACCTGCACGCCGATGGCCCCCGCCGTCTGCTCAGCGGCGGTATTATCGGTGATGCTGAGCATCCAGGCGCTCGGCGGCGTCGCTCCATTCACCCAGGCGCGCGCCATGATCGTCGTCGGGTTGGCGCCGATTAGCTGCGCCTCGAACCAGATATCCGCGCCATTCGCGGCAGGAATGCCCGTATCAATGTCGTTGCTGAGATTCACGCCATCACTGCGCTGAGCGCGCACAAAGATGTCCGCGCGCTCCGCGCCCTGCACCAACCCGATGCGGTAGTAGGTCGGTGAGGTACCGCTGGAGACACGCCCCAGCACATACTGATCGCACATATTCTTCGCGTTCTTCGCGCACTTGGGGATGACCATCTGCGCCTGAATATCGACATCTTGCGCGGAGACACCGCTCAGCACAGCGCGCTGCTGGGCGTAGGCTGAGACAACGATACTGCCCACCCCAGGCGTGACACTCCACGACTTCGCGGTATCGAGGATCGTCCATGCGCCGCCCGTATCCGCGCCGCCCCATCCGCCGCTGACCGTCCGCTGGAAGGTGTCTAAGGCAAGTGCGCCACTCGCAGCGGAAGCGCTCCCCATCAGGCTACCAGCGGCTATCGTGTTGACGATCAACACGAGGGAGGCAAGCGCCATGAGCGGGGGATAACGCCAATTCAACCGTGCTAGCGAAGAGAATATGCCCATCTGAAATCTCCTGGCTCATCCTTACCCGATGCGCCCCTGGCGAGCGTCTCATCCGACGTCTCGCTGCGCTAACGATGACTGACTCCCTTCTCGATCGTTTGGTTGGACATGGGTCGCCACACATGCCGCTGTATTTGCTCGCGTCATGATAAAGAGAGGCAGATAGCCTCCAAAAAATCGTGGGACGAGCCTGTAAGCAGTGGAAATTCCCACGCGCTTACAGGCAACATTGCTCGCAAAATTGAGTCCAACATGAATGTAGTGGTAGCGTCCGCAGCCATGTCGATTCAACGACACATCACAGCAGCGGAAATAAAGAATATGCGCCAGACGTCCTCCTCATGACCGCGCTTCTGTTCCGCTAGCCAGAGGAGCGCGCGCATGTCCACACTACCCGGCTTCCCGCCCGCCTGCCCTGAATCCACTGACTGCCCGGTTCGCTCCTGGTCGATGCTGAGCGGTGTTACGCTGTATGTTCTCCTTGCCTGCGTGGCGCTGCTAGCGCGCAGCCTGCTCCGCGCATGGCTGAGGCGGCGCAGAGTGCGTGATGTGGCGCTCGCGCTGCTGATTGTCGCAGGCTGCGCGATGGTCGCGGCGCTCAGCGTCCGCTGGCTGCTCCTGCATGACACTCGATTCGTTATAGTCGCCCACTACACACGTGCGCGGGCCTCATACGTACGCCAGACCATCGCCGACAGAATGGCCACCGCCGCTACACCCTTCATCCTTGCCGCATGCGCCTTCGTCGTCGGCGTCTGCGTCACGGCTGGCAGCCTCATCCACGCCGCGCGCCGGCCCTCGCCTGAACACATGTCCTAGCCCGGAGATGCCATCGCGCCCGCCCACTCGTCTGGAGTACGATAGAGGAGTCACGCCCGCCTGATGTCTCGTCAGGTGGGAGCGGCGGCGCGCGCGAGGCGGACGACGTGGCAGGAGGCC
>DASVWQ010000407.1:0-2056 GCA_036393135.1 Ktedonobacterales bacterium | reverse complement strand
CGCCTCTGTCCGTCTTCTTCCGAACATGTTCCGTCTTCCTCACTACGGCCTCGTGCTTGGATGCGCCGCGCCTGATGGCGCGCGGAATCCTTGAGTGTGACGCGTATCCGATCCGTGTGGCGACGAGCATCTGGTGAGCCTCTGGCGTGGCTGTTTTCGCCCGCCCGCTCGCCCAACACAGATCAACAAAGGAATACGCATGACCGCTGATACCCTCGCTCCGTCTATCGCTATGCCCACGGAGCCGTCTATCGCTGCCCGCACGGCGGCGCAGACCACCGAAACCATTTCCGCAACGACCAGCGCGACGACCTTCGCCGACCTCGGCGTGGATCCGCGCGCCGTCGCGACCCTCGCCCGCATGGGCATCGAGACGCCGACGCTGATCCAGGCGCGGGCTATCCCGCCGCTGCTGGCGGGGCGCGATGTCGTCGGCCAGTCGCGCACTGGCTCCGGCAAGACTATCGCCTATGGCCTGCCGCTGATCGAGCGGCTGGACCCTCGCCTGCGCCGCGTGCAGGCGCTGGTGCTGGTTCCCACGCGCGAGCTGGCCGGGCAGGTGGCCACCGTGCTGCTGACACTGGGCGCCAACCGTGGCCTGCGCGTCGCCCAGCTCATCGGCGGGCGCAGCTATCTGCCCCAGCGCGAGGCGCTGCGCCTGGGCGCGCAGATCGCTGTCGGCGCGCCTGGGCGTGTGCTGGACCACCTGCGCCAGGGGACGCTCGACCTGAGCCAGCTGACCTTCGCCGTGCTGGATGAGGCCGACCAGATGCTCGACGCGGGCTTCGCGCCGGATGTCGAGCGGCTACTCTATGCGATGCCCGATGGCCGCCAGCTCGCGCTCTTCACCGCGACCCTGCCCGCGATGACCACCCAGATCGCCCAGCGCCACCTGCATGAGCCAGTCTCGGTGGACGCCGGGCAGCCGGAGAGCCGCCCCGCCGCGACCGTCACCCAGATCGTCTACACCGTCCCGCGCGAGCATCGGCTGGGCGCGCTGATGGCGCTGCTCGACCGGCGCCGCGAGGCCAGCGGGACCACGCTCGTCTTTGGCCGCACCAAGCACGGCGTGGACAAGCTCGCCCGCCAGCTCGTCGCGCGCGGCTATCCCGTCGCGGCGCTGCACGGCAACATGAGCCAGAATGCCCGCGACCGCGTGCTGGCCGACTTCCGCAGCGGCAAGGCGCCGATGCTGCTGGCGACCAATGTGGCCGCGCGCGGGCTGGATGTCCTCTCCATCGAGCAGGTCATCAACTACGAGTTGCCGGAATCGGCGGAACTCTTCACCCACCGCGTCGGGCGCACCGGGCGCATGGACAACACTGGCGAGGCGATCACGCTGCTGACGCCAGACGATATGGCCCAGTGGCGCCGCTTCCAGCGCGAACTGGCGCTAAAGGTGAAGCCGCAGCCGTGGCCGCTGGATTCGCTGCCCGCCGTGATGCCCGCCGTCGCCCCAACGCAGCCCGCGCCACAGCCCGCCGAGGCCGCCCAGCGCGCCGACGAGGGCCGCGACGAGGGCCGCGACGAGCGTCGGCGCGAGGGCCGAAGCGATGCCCGCGAGTGGCGGGCCGAGCGTCCAGCCCCGCGCCGCCTGGAGCGGCACCCCCTGGCTGGCGAGCGCCGCTTCCCACGCGACTTCCGCCACGATGTCGAGCGCGGTGAGCGTGACGAGCGCCGCCCCGCGCGCCGCGAGGACATCGCCTCCCGCTGGAGCCACCCGGCCAGCGAGGCCGAGCGCCGCGACGACCGACGCGACGACCGACGCGACGACCGCGAGAACTATCGCGAGGAGCGTCCGGTTCGCGCCCGCGATGACTTCGGCTCCACGCGCCGCGACGACCGACCCACTAACCGCCGATTCTCTGGCGAGCGCGACAGTCGGCGCGATGAGACGCGACGTCCCGCCAACCCGCGGCGCGGCCCCGGCGGCTTCCGCCACGCGGAGGGGACGGCGCCCCGCCGTCCCGCCAGTCGCACGCGCGGCTACCGCCCAGCGCGCGGGTAAGCTCGCCCGCCACACCATCACAAACGCAGCCCCCATTCCGCCACAGCG
>DASVWQ010000406.1:0-3425 GCA_036393135.1 Ktedonobacterales bacterium | reverse complement strand
TTCCCAATTGTCGCTGCGGAGGCCGTGGGCGCGCGGCTGGTGGATGTGGATGGACGCGCATATGTGGATTTTTGCCTGGGAGACACCGGCGCAATGGCGGGACACGCGCCAGCCGCCACCCTCGCCGCGCTGGAGCGGCAGGCGCAGCGGGGGCTGACGACGATGCTGCCGAGCGAAGACGCCGCATGGGTCGGCGATGAGCTGCGGCGTCGCTTTGGTCTGCGCTACTGGCAGTTCACACTCTCGGCCACCGACGCCAACCGTTTCGCCATTCGCCTTTGCCGCCAGATCACTGGGCGGGCGAAGATTCTGGTCTTCGATCACTGCTATCACGGCAGTGTCGATGAAACATTTGCAACGCTGGAGACGGCGGGCAAGGTCGTCCCCAGCTACGGCAATATCGGCCCCGGCCCCGATGTCGCGCTCACCACACGAGTGGTCCAGTGGAACGATGTGGACGCGCTGGAGCGGGCAATGGCGGAGGGTGACGTCGCCTGCGTCCTGGCCGAGCCAGCGATGACCAACGTGGGCATTGTGCTTCCCGACGAGGGGTATCATGCCGCCCTTCGCGCGGTGACCCGTCGGCACGGCGCGCTGCTCATCATCGATGAGACGCATACCCTGTGCGCTGGCCCTGGCGGATATACCCGCGCGCATAGCCTGGAGCCTGACGTGCTCACTATCGGCAAGGCGATTGGCGGCGGGGTTCCGTGCGGCGCGTATGGCATGACGGAGGACGTGGCCGAGCGCGTGCTGGCGCGCACGCTGTGGGATGTGGCGGATATTGGCGGAATCGGTGGAACGCTGGCGGCGAATCCGCTCTCCGCCGCCGCGATGCGCGCGACGCTGGGCGAGACGCTGACTGATGAGGCGTTCAATTCCATGATCGCGCTGGGAGAGCGTTTCGAGGCAGGCGTCGCGGAGGTTATCGCGCGCGCTGATCTGCCCTGGCATGCCGTCCGCATCGGCGCCCGCGTGGAATATCTCTTCACGCGCGAGCGACCACGCGACGGCGGCGCGGCAAGCGCGGCGATGGACCACGAACTCGACGCCTGGCTGCATCTCTATATGCTCAACCGGGGTATCCTGATGACGCCCTTCCACATGATGGCGCTGATGTCGCCGGCGACTACTGAAACCGACGTAGACCGACACACGGCGGTCTTCGGCGAGGCGGTCGCGGAGCTGTTCGCGTAGCGCCAGGCTGGCTCAGGCAGGCGCGGCTGGGCGGCGGCGAGCCGACGGCTATTTCAGCGCGCCTTCGGCCCGCAGCTCTTGCGTCAATTCGTTCAGCGCGCGCTCGAAGCGTTCGGCCAGATCATCCACCTGTTCTGGGGTGATAATGAGCGGCGGCGTAATCATTGACCACTCGCCATATTTGCCGCCGCTTTGCCGCCGCGCGTAGAGGATGAGGCCGTGCCGTAGGCCGACGATACGCAGGCGGTCGGTGATATACACCTCAGGCGGGAAGATGCGTTTGGCGCTTTTGTCAGCGACAAGCTCAACCGCGCAGAGCATGCCACGTCCCCGGACATCGCCGACGATGGGCGAGCGCTCCTTGATCTCTTCGAGGCGCGCTTTGAGGTATGCTCCGGTGCGCTCAGCATTGCCGATAAGATCACGCTCAATCGTTTCGTCGAGGACGGCGATACCCCCGGCGCAGGCGACCGGATTGGCGCTGTAGGTGTGTGAGTAGTTGAATCCGGCGGTATCAGCAAGCGCATCCACCATCTTCGCTGGCGCGAGCATCGCGCCGAGTGGAACATAGCCCGCCCCCAACCCCTTCGCCAGCACCACGAGATCAGGCCGCGCGTCTGGCCAATAGTGCGCCGCGAGGAATCGGCCAGTGCGGAGGGCGGTGATGACCTCATCAAAGATGAGGTAGACGCCATACTGGCTGCAAATGCGCCGAACCTCCCGATAGTATGCGAGAGGCGGAGTGACTGCGCCAGTCGCGACACCGCCGATTGGCTCCATGATGAAGGCCAGCGTTCGCTCTGGCCCGATTCGCAGGATCGCCTCTTCGAGCGCGCGAGTGGTCGCCATCGCCACGTCTTCCGGAGTCTGGCCAGGCGCCACGCGATAGCTGAGGGGCGCTGGAATCTTCTCGGAGAACTGGACCATTGGCTCATAGAGCGCCGCGAGGTCCTCGTTGCCTGTCATGGCGATTGTACCCAATGTGCTACCGTGATAGGAGGGGAGCAGCGAAATGATGCGAGTCTTTGCGGCCTGTCCATTGGCGCAGGCGTGTTGTCGCAGGAACTTGACTGCCATGTCGTTTGCTTCTGAGCCGCCAGAGACGAAGAAGCACCGCTCGAAGCCGGGGCCAGCCAGCGCGGCCACCTTCTGCGCCAATTCGATATTCGGGCGGTGGCGAGCGTAGCGCACGTAAGTGAATGTCAGGCGTTTCGCCTGCTGAGCCATCGCGTCGGCCACACGTGTGTTCCCCTGGCCCAGGTTGCTGACCATCACTCCGGCGATAGCGTCTACGTAGCGCGTCCCAGTCTCGTCCCACAGGTAGATGCCCTCGCCCCGCACGATCGTCGGGAAGTGGGCGGCATACTTGCGCATGTAGAAGATATCTTGCGGGCCGCCTGCGGGTGGCCGCTGGAGCAGCCCGGTCGCGGGGTCGTTGGCGATCACTTGCTCATCATCAGACTTCATCGAATTGTGGCTCTCTTTGCGTCATACTGGTGAACGGGCTACAGCGCGGGCGCCAGCCATAAGTGGCGTTTGTGCAGCCCATTTTACCATGTCACTGAAAGTGATTCTGCGGGGCAGCGCAACATCGGCAGGAGGTCTCCGTGACGGATCGCGAGTTTCTTCGCCTGCATCTGGCGGCTGTCTGGGGCATAAGCGCGCCGCCGCTGGTCGGCGCTGAGGAGGAGTTGGCGGCGGAGGGCGCGCCGCCGCCGTGGTCGCTCTATCGCGCTCGCCTCGCGGATGGTGATGAGGTGGCCGTCTGGCGGGCGGGCGTCAATCCCGCGGAACGCGCTGACCTGCTCCAGCGGGCGGATGCGGCGGGGCTGAACTGGGACGCCGACCTGCGGATGCGGCGCGAGGTGGCGCTTCGGCTGGCGGGGAACACGCCAACTGCGCCAGCGTCGGCGGTGGCCCGTCTGCTCACCGCCGCCGATATGTCGCTGGTCGAGGCCTTTGAGGCTGGCGGAGCAGCCTATTTCCTCGCCGCTGAGCAAGCGCCGTGCTACGGCGTGGTGGTGGATGGCCTGCTGGTCAGCGTCGCGCACAGTTCGCGCCGGACGGAGGTTTCGTGCGAGCTGGGCGTCGAGACGCTGCCAGCCGCGCGGCGTCACGGCTATGCCCTAGCCGTGACGGTCGCCTGGAGCACGGCGATATGCCAGGAGGGTCTGACGCCGATCTACAGCGCGCTGGCCGCGAATGTCGCCTCGCTGGGGCTGGCGGCG
>DASVWQ010000405.1:0-14954 GCA_036393135.1 Ktedonobacterales bacterium | reverse complement strand
CTGACTCCTCTGTCCCAGTGACATCTTCGCTGAGGAGAAAGCGATGAGAACGTTCGTCGTGGAGCTTATTGGTGTGTAGATGCGGAGGGTGTGATGATCGTGTCAGCCCCGCGCTACCTGTTGGTGGCGCCCGGCATGCTTGAATCATCGGCGAGCGCTTGCGCATTCGTCAGTGACCGCATCAACCGCTTCGCTCGCAACCATTCGTAACGCATCGACAAGATGACAGCGACGGCTACGAGGGTCAAGATCGCCGCAAGCGCCCACTCAAGCGCGCCAGAACCCTTATCCGGGTCAACGCCGAACACAAGTTCAATCCAGGCGCTGTGGGTGATAGTGAATGCGAACACGAGTATTGTGACGCTGGCGACGCCTAGCTTAATCCAGAACTGGCGTCGAAGAGAGTTCATTACCATGTCTCACCACTCTGATTGGCGCGAACCACGACGCCCAACGCGCCGTGTGTTTGCCATTATAGACAGACTTGCGGATAAAGTGTAATCTGACGTCAATTGGCGCAGAGTCGGCGCCGGGCTGCGCTCACGCGCCTACAACACACTGCGGATCACCTTCGCCGCCCACCACTTTGGTTCGCTGTACTTGCCGCTCCTTGCGGCTAACCGCCTCACTGATCGCGTCCACGGCGATCCGATTGGAGATGTCGCGCCTCTGCTACTGTGGCAGCGCAAGTAACATGCGGCGTCCCTGAATCGTCTAAACGGGCGCAGAATACTGATGGTACGAACGCATGAGGAGAACGAGTTATGGCTACGCGGCCGACATCGAACAAGAGGGCGGCGCTCAGCGCGGCCTCCACCAGGCAGGCTGAACGGCCAATCGGGCGGACTGCTGCGGCGCGTGCGGCAAAGCAGCCAGAGCCGCGCCGCGTTGTGTCCTCTGACCGCGCTGGGACACCTGCCACGCGCACGAAAAGCGCTCCAGCCAGCGCGCGAAGCAAGCCCTCCTCTGACGTTCCTGCCCATGGCGTGGAGGAGACGTCTTCGCCTGTACCTTCCGCGACAAACGGAGCCAGCTTAGGGCAACGGGCCCTCACCTGGCGCAGCGTTGGCCCCTTCCGCGGCGGGCGCGTCGTCGCGGTCGCGGGCGACCCCACGCGCCCTCATACGTTCTACTTTGGGTCCACGGGCGGCGGTGTCTGGAAGACGACAGATGGTGGCCGCTACTGGCAGAATGTTTCGGATGGCTTCTTCAAGAGGGCGTCAGTTGGCGCGCTGGCCGTCGCTCCCTCCGATCCCAACGTCATTTACGCTGGCATGGGCGAGTCCACCATCCGCGGCAATGTCTCGCATGGGGACGGCGTGTACAAATCCACAGACGCTGGCAAGACCTGGACCCACCTTGGCCTGGCCGCCACACGCCAGATCGCGCGAATCTGCGTGCATCCCGCCAATCCTGATCTCGTCTATGTCGCGGCGCTCGGCCACGCCCACGGCCCGAATCCCGAGCGCGGCGTCTATCGTTCACGTGATGGCGGCGCAAGCTGGGAGCAGGTACTTTTCCTCAACGAGGATGTCGGCGCCAACGAGCTGTCACTCGACTTCCGCAATCCGCGCATCCTCTACGCCGCTTTCTGGCGCGCGCGCCGCCTGCCCCACAAACTGGAGAGCGGTGGCGAGGGCTGTGGCATCTGGAAGACCACCGATGGTGGCGATCACTGGACCGAGCTGACCCACAACAAAGGCCTGCCCACCGGCGTATTGGGCAAGATCGGCATCACCGCCTCGCCTGCGCGCGCCGACCGTGTGTGGGCCGTAGTTGAGGCCGACCATGCAGGTGTCTACCGCTCCGATGATGGTGGCGTCAACTGGGAGTTGACCTGTGACGACCATGCGCTTGGACCGCGTCCCTGGTATTACCAGCACATCCACGCTGATCCCCTGGACCCAGAAACCGTCTGGCTGCTCAGTGTGCGCCTCTGGCGCTCGCATGACGGTGGGCGCAGCTTCGAGCGACTGGCCATTCCCCACGGCGACAATCACGCGCTGTGGATCGATCCCCGCGACTCCAACCGTCTCATCGAGGGCAACGATGGTGGCGCATGCGTCAGCTACAATGGCGGCGAAACGTGGTCCTCGCTGATGAACCAGCCCACCGCCGAGTTCTACCATGTGACCACCGATACGCAGACGCCTTACCGCATCTACGGCGCTCAGCAAGACAACACCACGCTCAGCATCCCCAATCGCTCGATCAACAGCAGCATCACCGAAGCCGATTGTATTGAGGTCGGCGGCGGCGAGAGCGGCTACATCGCGGTGCGCCAGGATGATCCGCACATCATCTACGCTGGCAGCTACCAGGGCTACATCAGTCGCTACGACTGTCGCACTGGCCAGCGGCGCGATATTAGCGTCTGGCCCGACCTGATGATGGGCTGGCCAGCCAAAGACGTGCGCGAACGGTTCCAGTGGACATTCCCCATCCATCTCTCGCCACACGACCCCAACACGCTCTATGTTGGAGGCGCCCATGTGCTGCGCTCCACGGATGAAGGCGCAAGCTGGCAGGCCATCAGTCCTGATCTCACACGCAACGACCCCAGCCGCATGGAGGATTCCGGTGGCGTCGTCACGCGCGACAACTGCGGCACAGAATATTACGGCACGGTCTTTGCGTTTGCCGAGTCGCCCTGCCAGCGTGGCCTGCTCTGGGCAGGCTCAGATGATGGGCTTGTCCACGTTTCGCGCGATGATGGTCAACGCTGGAACAACGTCACTCCCGCCGCCCTGCCAGAGTGGGCGCTGATTAGCGTGATCGCGCCTTCGCCGCATGACCCGGCGGTCGCGTATCTCGCCGCCAATCGCTACAAGCATGATGACTTCGCGCCCTACCTCTTCAAGACCGACGACTATGGCCGCCACTGGGTCGCCATCACAAATGGCCTGCCCGCGGACGTCTTCACGCGCGTCATCCGCGAAGACCCGGCGCGGCGCGGTCTGCTCTACGCGGGTACCGAGACCGGGGTCTATGTCTCCTTTGACGACGGACTCAACTGGCAGCCACTTCAATTCAACCTGCCTGTTGTCCCCGTTCATGATCTGGAGATCAAGAACGACGACCTGATCGCCGCGACGCATGGACGCTCCTTCTGGATACTGGATGATCTGAGCGTGGCGCGTCAGTGGTCCGAAGTCCCGCGCGATGGCGCTATCCACCTCTTCACGCCACGCCCGACTGTCAAGTTCGCGGGTAGTGGTGGATTCGATTCACCACCAGTGACTGGCGTCAACTTCACGCACACCGGAGTTGGCTATGTAGCCTATCTCGAAGTGATGAAGGCGGACGGCGAGAAGCATCGCGTCTTGCTGGATGGTGGGCAGAATCCTCCCGATGGCGTCTCCATCAGCTATCTGCTGCGGGCAAAGCCCGAAGGTGAAGTGACGCTGACGTTCCTGGATGCCAGCGGTCACGAGATCAAGCGGTTTACCAGTGAGGAGCGCAAGACGAGACGCGCGCGCGCCGGTGATCTGAAGATTATTACCGGCGTGGAGGTCCACACCCGCGATGAGCCGCGCGTGGCCATCGAGGAGGGGCTGAACCGCTTCACCTGGGATATGCGCTACCCTGACGCGGAATGGGTGGACGGCTATATCACTGACAGCGGCATCCTCTCTGGCCCTGTCGCAGCGCCGGGACGCTATCAGGCGCGGCTGATTGCTGGCGGCGAGACGCAGACAGTGACATTCGAGATCGCCAAAGATCCACGTATCAGCGCAACCCAGGAGGATCTGGAAGCGCAGTTTGCTCTGCTGTGTCAGATTCGCGACAAGGTCTCCGAGGTTCATCAGGCAGTCAATCAGCTGACCAGTATCCGTCAGCAGTTGCGTGAGTGGACTCGCCGCGCGCGCAAGCTGGAAGCGCCTGACCACGAGGAGCTTGCGCGCCAAACCACTGCGCTCATCGCCCAACTGGACGCCATCGAGACGGAACTGATCGAGGCCCGTACCGCTGAGGACGACGACACCCTTCGCTTTCCGGTCAAGCTTAACGTCAAGCTCGCCGCCCTCATGAGCGTGGTGGCCAGCGCCGACGCCGCGCCGACCCGTCAGGCGCGCGAGGCCTTCGCCGCGCTCTGCGCCCAGGCCGATACCCAGCTTGCCCGCCTGCGTGCGCTGCGGGATGGTGAGCTTGCGGCCATCAACACCCTTATCCGCGCAGCGAGCCTGCCGGCGGTTGCGATAGTTCCTCAGGTGACCGGCGCAGCAGAGGAGTAGCCACCGTCCAGTGGGGCCGAAGAGAGCGATCCTTGAAACGCCAGGAGCGTTCGGCGCTAAGTTTGCGGGCGCCCGCATCCGGGCCGCGTAGTGTCGCGCTGTGCGCGGCGGATGTGAGGTGGACTGGCTGTGTCTGGTCGGCGATTGGGAGCGCCGCAACCAGCGCGCCGTTGGTGGCAGGCCGAGCCTGGGCAGAGGCGTATGGGAGTCGAACCCACCCACGACCGCTCTAGCGACCGCGCGACCGTTTTGAAGACGGTGAGGCCCACCGGGACCCGTACACCTCCGTAGCGCGCTCAGAGGCGCGCCTACATACTGTGCCACGCCGCCGCCGGGCGCGTCAACCGCGCTGGCCGCTTCCTCACACTGCCCGCGTGATACAATTCCTCCGTTGTAGCCCATGATTTCCTGAGGTATGAGGAGGATGACGCCCGACTATGGACGAGCGAGAGGAGCGGCTGGCGAAGGCTGAGGCCCTGCGCGCCGCTGGCATCGATCCGTATCCCGCCCGCACGGCGCGCGACCACACCGCCGCCGAGGCGCTGGAGCGGTACGACACGCTGACCGACACGAGCATCACGCTGGCTGGCCGCCTGATTTTCCTGCGCCCGATGGGCAAAGCCACGTTCGCCCACATCGAGGATGGTTCCGGGCGCATCCAGCTCTATTTCAAGCGTGATGATCTCGGCGACGAGGCGTACAAACGGATCAAACTGCTCGACCTGGGCGACTTCATCGAGGCGACGGGCACACTTTTCACCACCAAGACCGGTGAGAAGACGCTGCACGTCACCAGCTTCACCATGCTGGCGAAGGCGCTGCGTCCGCTGCCCGCCAAGGGCGCTGGCGGCGACCTGAAGCTCTTCGACCCGGAGACACGCCACCGCAAGCGTTACCTCGATCTGATCGCGAACCGCGAGGAGCGGCTGCCCGTCTTTGTCGTCCGGGCGAAGGCGCTGACGGCGATGCGCGAGTTCCTGATCGGACGCGGCTACCTGGAGGTGGAGACGCCGGTGCTGCAGCCGCTCTATGGCGGGGCGACGGCGCGACCGTTCGTGACGCACCACAACACGCTCGACCGCGACCTCTACCTGCGCATCGCGCCGGAGCTGTATCTCAAGAGGCTGATCGTCGGCGGGATCGAGCGGGTCTTCGAGATCGCGCGCAACTTCCGCAACGAGGGCGTGGACCACAGCCACAACCCAGAGTTCACGATGATGGAATGCTATCAGGCCTACGCCGACTTCGAGGACATCATGTGTCTGGTGGAGGAGCTGTACGCGCACGTCGCGCGGCAGGCGACCGGCTCGACCACGCTTACTTATCAGGGGCGGACGATCGATCTGGCGCCGCCGTGGGGCCGCCTGACGCTGCGCGAGGCCATCGCCCAGCACACTGGCATCGACTACGAGGAGTATCCCGACCGCGCGTCGTTGGCGGCGGCGATGGTGGCGCGCGGCTACAAGCCCGATCCGCGACTGGCGCGTGGGCGACTGATCGACGACCTGAAGGACAGCGTTATCAAGGGGCCGCAGTCGAAGCTCGCCGGGCCAGTCTTTCTGTATGACTACCCGCGCGACCTCTCGCCGCTGGCCAAGGCCAAGCCGGGAACGCGCGACACCGCCGAGCGCTTCCAGGCGTTCGCGGGCGGGCTGGAGCTGGGCAACGCCTTCAGCGAGCTGAACGATCCACTCGACCAGCGGGCGCGGTTCGAGGATCAGGCGCGGCAACGGGCGGGTGGCGACGAAGAGGCCCAGCAACTCGATGAGGATTACATCGAGGCGCTGGAGGTCGGAATGCCGCCGACGGGCGGATTCGGCGGGGGCATCGACCGGTTGGTGATGCTGCTCACGGATCAGGAGAACATCCGCGAGGTGATTCTCTTCCCGACGATGCGTGAGCAGCGCGGTAACTGACAGGCGGAGTACCAGGGGCGCGGGCAGGCGAGCGTCGCCGATCCTGCGCTCCTGGGCTATCGTTTGCTCAGATCGCTCTGCGGGGGCAAATTAGGGGATGCATCAGAAAGTTGAACAGTCCACAATTTCCCTCTTTTCTTGACGTATTGGCTTGACACGAGTGGTACTCTTGTCTATACTCATTCACGACGCCGACAGGCGGATCACGCGGTTTTTCCAGGCCCCATGCGACTTTTTGCTCTGGGTGTGGAGCGCCGATTCCCCATGCGTTCAATCGTGGCCACCGGCCACCGGCATGAACGCCTGTTCCAGATGGTACGATCAAACCGGGGCCGTGGCCGCCAGGCGGGCGGTAGTGCGGGTACTGAGGTGTGGCCCGCGCGCTGGCCCCACAGGTAGCGGAGGTGCAACAGCATGGATTTGAGCGTCGAGGGAAAGTCGGAGCGGATTCCGCCGGGTTCACATATTCTCCAGCTCTACAACAAAGTGGGCGAGATCAGCGGCGTCACTGCGAAGCTGCTGGAATCCGGTCTCACGATGCAGGAAAAGTGCCTGTTCGCCGGATCTGAGGCCTCTGTAGCTGAGATGTCCGACATCCTCAAGAAGGCGGGCATCGACATAGACGCGATGGTCCAAACGGGACAAATGGTATTTGTCGCCGACCGTGACTCGCTCTTGGTAGGAAAGCGATTCGACCCCTACCACTTGCTCTCGACGCATCAGACGTTCATTGCGCAGGCGCTTCGCGAAGGGTGGAAAGCCGTCCGCGTGTCAATGGACATGACCTGGCTTACCGGAGACATCGCCACCCCAGAGCAGATCCTCAAGTACGAAGCCGCCTCTGACGCCGTCTTCACCTTCCAGAACGCCCCCATCATCGCGCTGATGCACTACGACTACTCCAAGCTCCAGGGATTGCTCGTCGTCGAGCTGCTCAAGCTTCACCCCATCGCTGTCGTTGGCAAGTTCATCAAGCGCAACCCCTACTATCTGAACTCCGAGCAATACCTGCTCAAGATTCTGCGCGTGAACCGCGACAAGAGCCGCGCCGCGCCCTCGCTGTTGAGCGAAAACCCGCTGGATCGGCTGGCGGAGCGCGCCCGCTGAGGCTCGCCGCGCCAGGAACAGGGCAGCGACGCAGGTACGCTGAAATACACGCGCCGTGTGTGTCACGCTGGTGTCCGTTCGAGTTGACACGCGCGATGCACGCGGCGCTCGTTTGGAATCATGCGCGCACGCGATGGACACCGTGGCGCATCGGTAATGAGAGCTATGACGAAGAAATCCGTGACGCACGCCTTCTCCGCTGGCGGGGTCGTCTTCCGGGCAGCCGGTAGCGAGGCTGCGAGCGGAGCCGCGCCACTGGTCGAGGTCGTGCTGGTTGGGCATGTGCGCGAGAATATCTGGACGTTGCCGAAGGGTACACCCAACCACCACGAGACACGTGAGCAGACAGCTCTGCGCGAGGTGCGCGAAGAGACCGGGCTGGAGACACGCATCGTCGGCGAGGTCGGCGCCATCGAGTACACCTTCACCCGGCGCGGTGTGCGTTACGTCAAGGAAGTCTTTCACTATCTGATGCTGGCGACTGGCGGCTCGGTGGAACATCATGACCACGAATACGATGAAGCCCGCTGGTATCCGCTCGCCGAAGCCATCCGCGCGATGACCTACGCCAACGAGATCGATGTCGTGCGTCGCGCAGAAGGGCTGATCGTGACGTACCTCGCCACGAGCGCCTGATGCTCGACCCGCGATGCCTCCTACCGAACCGCTCAAAGCGCGCTTGACATGGACGCCGCCGCGTGCTTTCATGCGGTCGCAAAAGTTTCGAAAAGATAGTATACTGAGCGATAATTGTGCGCGTCTGCGCCTGTCCAGTTCAGCCTCGGCGAGGCGCTTCCCGCGTTGCGCGGGCAGAATCGCTCACCTGACTGGCGGCGGGCCACGCGCCAGAGCGATGCGGGTCACAGGTGACGGCGGGCTGCCCGCAGCATGGCAGGTGGGGTCAACGGCATGGCAAAACGGCGAATCTGGGTAGTGGATGATCCGCGCGAGCGGCGGATGTTGCGCACGAAGGCCAAGCGCGTCTCGCGCTTCGATACCTCGCTGGAGCGGCTCATCAACGACATGTGGGAGACGATGCGCGAAGCACCGGGCGTTGGCCTGGCCGCGCCCCAGGTCGGCGAGTCGATCCGCGTGCTGGTCGCGGAGTATGAAGACGAGGCGGTTGCGCTGGTCAACCCGGAGATCATCAAGCGGTCGGAGGACGAGGAGCTGGGGACGGAGGGCTGCCTCAGCATTCCCGGCTACGTCGGCGATGATGTCGCCCGCGCCACCGCCATCACCGTCAAGGCGCGCGACCCCAAGGGCAAAGAGGTGCGTCTGAAGGCGGAGGGGTGGTTCGCGCGCATCCTCCAGCACGAGATCGACCATCTGGATGGCGTGCTCTTTACTGACCGCATCCCGGCGGAGAAGGTGCGCGTCGTGACTGAGGAAGACGTAGACGCGCCAGGCGCCTGACGCGACAGGGAGACGAGCGATGAGTGTCGCGAAGGGCAAGTATCACATCTGGACGGTGGGTTGCCAGATGAACCAGGCGGACTCGCAGCGCGTGGCGAGCGTTCTGGATGGCCTCGGCTGGGAGGCGGCGCCGACGATGGACGCCGCGAACCTGGTCGTGCTGAACACATGCAGCGTGCGCGAGCAGCCAGAGAAGCGCGCCCATGGCCAGCTCTCCCTGCTGCGCCACGCCAAGCGCAGCCGCGAGGATCTGCTCGTCGCGATGATGGGTTGCATGATTGGCAACCAGCGCACCATCGACGACCTCAAGCGGCGCTATCCGGTGGTGGATCTCTTCTTCAAGGTCGAGAGCGCCGACATCCTGCCGCATTTTCTGGAGGAGCGCTGGACGCCCATCGCGGGCGAGGGCTGCATCGACTTCGCCGACCTTGGCGCGCCGCGCACGATTGGCGCGGGCGAGGCGCTGCCAGTCCTGCCGATGCCTACGCTGAACGCGCCGATGCAGATCATGCCGCGTCCTGCGGCGCGTGACCTGCACTATCCTGGCGCGGCGGAGCATCTGGCGCAGACGCGCGGCCCGACCGCCTGGCTGCCAGTCGTGTTGGGCTGCAACAAGGTTTGCTCCTATTGTATTGTCCCCTCGCGGCGCGGTGTGGAGCGCAGCCGCCCGCTCGATGAACTGCTGGTGGAGGCGCGTGAGTTGGTGGGCCAGGGCGCCCGCGAGCTGACGTTGCTCGGCCAGACGGTGGAGGCGTATGGCCTCGACCTGCCCGACCAGCGCGCTGATCTGGGCGACCTGATGGAGCATCTTGGCGCTATCGACGGGCTGGACCGCATCCGCTTCATGACCTCGTATCCGCCACACATGACCGACAAGATCATTCACCAGATGGCCGCTGAGCCGAAGGTCTGTGAGCATGTCAACATCCCTGTGCAGCACGGTGACGACGCGGTACTGCGTCGCATGCGTCGGGGCTATACCATCGGCGAGTATCGCGCGCTGATCGGGCGTTTACGCGAGTGGTGGCCCGGCATCACCCTCTCGACTGATGTGATCGTTGGCTTCTGCGGCGAGACAGATATGGAGTTCCAGCGTCTGCTCGACCTGCTCGAAGAGATTCGCTTTGATGTGGTGCATGTGGCGGCCTATTCACCGCGCCCCGGCACGCTCTCCTACAAATGGGAGGACGATGTGCCGCTGGACGTGAAGAAGGCCCGCCTGCACGCGGTCGAAGAGGTCCAGGAGCGCATCTCGCGCGAGATCAACGCGACCTATGTTGGCCGTGTCGAGGAGGTGCTGATCGAGAGCCGCCAGGTGGGCAATGGGCAGCAGCAGTGGCGCGGGCGCAACCGGGCCAACAAGCTGGTGTTCTTCCCCGCGACCCGCCCTTCGGAGGGCGGCGCGGAGGCGGCGATTGGCCCTGGCGCGCTGGCGCGGGTGCGGATCGAGCGCTCCTCGGCCTGGTCATTGCAGGGGGCCCTCGCGCTGGAGTAAGATACCGTCTCTGATACGACCAACCAAGACATTGAGGCGCCACGCTCTGTGGCGCCATCAGGAGGATAGAGCAGGAATGTCGCAGACCACCTACCAGCCTGAGGAGCGGGCGCGTTTGCAGCGCCAGCTCACGGATCAGGCGATTGCGCTCGCGCTGGAGAGCAAGTGGGAAGAGGCCGTTGCGATCAACCGCCAGCTCCAGGGCATCTTTCCCCGTGACCTGAGCACGCTGAACCGTCTGGGTAAGGCGCTAAGTGAGCTGGGACAGTATGATGAGGCGCGCCAGGCGTATAGCGAGGCGCTGGAGCTGGACCCAACCAACAACATCGCGCGGAAGAACCTCGACCGCCTGGCGACGCTGGGTGATGGCGCCTCGACGCGCCGCGCCTCGCACGAGCGCATGGACCCCAGCCTCTTCATCGAGGAGACGGGCAAGACAGGCTTTACTGAGCTGGTGGATCTGGCGCCGAAATCCAGGCTGGCGCACCTTGCCGCTGGCGATCAGGTGTATTTCGAGCGCGATGGCAGTGTCCTGTGGGCTCTCAATGGTGAGCAGGAGCGCATCGGGCGGATCGAGCCGCGACTGGCCTCGCGCCTGATCACGTTCATGGAGGGCGGCAACCAGTACGCAGCTGGCATCTCGGAGCTTCGCAACCACGTCGTTCGTATCATTATCCGGGAGACGTTCCAGCATCCGAGCCAGTTTGGCAAGGTGAGCTTCCCCGCGCAGGGCGGCGGCGAAACAGTGCGCGCCTACACCAAGGAGAGCCTCGTCCGTCGCAACGACGAGGAAGACGAATACAACGAAGACGGCGAGTACGTGGACGACGGGGACGACGATGATATGGATGACCTCCATGAGACTGATCTGGAGGAGTCTGATCTCGCCGAGCCTGAAGAGTAGTCCGCGCGCCGTCGGGCAAGCGCAATCATCATGACTGATAGAGGGAGTTGACAGGTTGAATAAGACCAAGCGCGTCGCGTGGCACAAGCACCTCAAGTCGATCAAACGGCGCAAGGAGAAGGCCCGCGCCGCCAAGGGCGCTGGGGCTACCGGGCCGCAGCGCCCCGCCGTCGCGTCGCGCCCCGCCGTCAAGCGGTAGCGCGCGAGGTGGCGGTTACCCGCGTGGCGGGTAGATCGCTCTGCTCAGCGAGCGCATTGTCGCGCCACTCACGCGTCCTGGCAGGCCGCGACGGGTGGCGCGCCCGTATTTCTTGCTCCAGACACGAGTAATCCGGCCATCGGGAGGCGGGAGGCGTAGCGATTGTGAGCGGCCCTGTGACCGTGCGCGAGGCGCTGACCCATCTTACCAAGTGGGGCGCGCAGGTCGTCGCGGGCGAGAGTGGCCTGAGCCGCACGGTGAGCTGGGCCAGCGTCATGCGCGCCCAGACACCTGCTTTCCAGGATTTGCGGCGGGGCGAACTGGCGGTACTCTCGCTGGCGACGGTGCAGGCGCTCCAGGATCGCGGCGCGCCCGTCTCGCTGCTGACCGTGCTGGACCAACTCATCGATCTGGGCGCGGCGGGAGCCATTGTGGCGGGCCTGACGCCCGATAGCGCGTTGCCTCGTGGCATGGCGACGATGGCGCGTGAGGCTAGCGCCCGCGCCGACCGGGCGAAGCTGCCGCTGATCGCGCTTCCGCAGCAGGCGCCGCTGGCCGATGTGCGGGCGGCCATCGTGGCTCTGGTCGCCGAGCGCCGCGACCGTGGGGCATCGCCGCTGGAGCCAGTGGACGCCTACGCCGCCCAAATGCGCGCCAGCCTGCGCAGTGAGGCGCTGGAGGCGTTGCTCGCCGGGGCCTATGTGGGCGAGGCGCAGATGCGCGTGCGCGCCAGCCATCTCGGCTACGACCTGACCCAGCCGCATGTCGTCCTCTGGGTGCGGACTCAGGGCGCGCCGCCACGCCATAGCTCGCGAGATGGCGCGCATGACTCTGCGCGGCGGCAGGCGCTGGCCGAGGCGTTCGAGGTGACGCTGGGCGCATGGACGCAGACGCGCGAGCCAGACCAGATCATCGCCCTGGCGCCGCTCGGCTCTGATCGTGGGGTGAATGACCTCAGCGAGCGCGCGTTGGCGCTGATCCGCCGGGCGCTGGGCGATGACGACGACCGCCGCACGCCAGCGTGGTCAGCGGGGCTGGGCGAGCCGTTGACAGCGCCAGCGCAGGTGCGTCGCTCCGCACAGGAGGCGCATGACGCGGCCCAGCTAGGCGCCATCGTGCTCGGCCCGCGCCATATCGCGCGTCCCACCGACCTGGGCGTCTATCGCCTGCTGCTGACCCTGCGCGAGCATGGCGAGCTAGAGCCATTCACCCAACGCGCGCTGGAGCCGCTGCTGCGCGACCATCGCCACGGCGACACGCTGGTAGAAACGCTGGAGGCCTTCTTCGCGTGCAACGGCAACAGCGCGCGGGCGGCGGAGAAGCTTCATCTGCATCGCAACTCGCTGCTCTATCGGCTCAACCAGGTACGTGACCTGCTCGGCCAGGACCTCGATGACCCGGAGACCCGGCTGGCGCTGCAACTGGCGATCAAAGGGCGGCGCGTTCTGCAACTGAAAGAGGAGCGTCCGGCGTATGAAGGATAAGGCGTCCACAAGCTCCGTCGTTGTTCGCGCGACCGGCCCACTTGGCTGGCCGACGCCCCCATCTGGCTATCCGCTGACGCTCTCGCATGCGCAAACGCGCCCGCTGCTGGCGGCGTGGGAGGCGGCGGGGGGCGCGGAGCTGGCGGCTAGCGTGTCGCCCGATCTGGGCTTGTCCACGGTGGCCGTGACGCTGAGCGAGGCAGGCGTCGCTTTCCCCGGTGGCGAGCGTGTGTCGTGGGAGACAGCGCGGCGCATTATTGCGACGCCGAACCAGTGCTTCACCATCACGGATGGGACGGCGCAGGCCATCGCGCAGTTCTCCGAGACGACGGGTACGCTGCGTTCGCTGATGTCGACGACGGGCGCGCCCACCACGCTCGTCTCTGGCTTCTCGATGCACCGCATCAAGGGGACGGAGCCGTGGGCCGACACGCAGACCAAGGCGCAGGCGGTCGCGCCGCTCACCGGACGCGCGCTCGACACCACGACCGGGCTGGGCTATACGGCGATCCTGGCGGCGCGCACGGCCAGCGAGGTCGTGACCATCGAGCTGGACCCGACAGCGCTGGAGATTGCGCGTCAGAATCCGTGGTCGCATGAGCTATTCGAGCGCCCCAACATCCAGCGCATCGTCGGCGACACCTTCGAGGTGATCGGCGAGCAGCGCGAGTCCTCCTTCGACCGCGTAATCCACGACCCACCATATCTGACACTGGCGGGCGACTTGTACTCCGAGGAGATGTATCGCCGCCTGTGGCGTGTCTTGCGACGGGGCGGGCGACTCTTCCATTACATCGGCGATCCGCACAGCGCGTCGGGCGCGCGGACGACCGCTGGAGTGTTGCGGCGGCTGGAGGCGGCAGGCTTCACGCGGGTAACGCGGCGGCCAGAGGCGTTCGGCGTCGTCGCGGTGAAATGAGCGTCCTGGCGCCAGCATCGCGTATGATGCGTCGGTGGCGGCGATGGGCCGACCAGGCATGGAGAGCGAGGGATGCGCGATGCCAACTGACCCGGTGACACGAGATGAAGTGGCGCAGCTAATGGCGCGAGTTTATGCGCTCGTGCGGGCGTGTCCGCCAGGGCGCGTCACGACCTATGGCGCGATTGGCGCCGCGCTGGGCTATCCGCGTGGCGCGCGGATGATCGGGTGGATCATGAACGAGACGCCGAAGGGCGCGGATGTTCCTGCTCAGCGGGTCGTCAGCGCGAAGGGCGTGCTGACGGGAAGCTGGGCGTTTGGCCAGCGCGGGCGGATGCGCGAGCTTCTCGAAGCCGAGGGTGTCACATTTGACGAGGACGGCGCCGTGCTGATGAAACGCCATCTGTGGGACCCACGCGCCGACCTGGCGCCCGCAGAGCTAGAGGCGCTCGTTGGCGCGGCGTCGCCAGCGGGGATTACTGTCAGCGATACGCTGATGCGCCTGCTGCACGATGATCCCGCCTCGCCCTTCCGCGTCACGCGCGACGGACAGTCATAGCCCTCTGACCTCACACGCCCGGTGACGTAGGCTCACAATCACCCGCTACGGGCGCTCAGTCCGGTCACAATTTCGCGTATGGGGGGCTTCCGGGGTTGCGTCGCCGCTGGCCACGCGCCACGATAGAAGCGCGCGTGGTGAGGGCCGCTCGCGCCGCCGGGTGGGATACGCCCGCGATGACGGAAGGACGGCTGCGATGACCGCAACGGGGAACCAGCGGGACATCTCGGGTGAATTGGCTGAGCCTGTCGGGCTGAGCGCGAATGAAGCCACCCGGCGTCTTCAGACGGAAGGATACAACGAACTGACGGCGCCCGTCCGGCATCCCCTGCTGCGGGTCGCGCTGGAAGTCTTCAAGGAGCCGATGCTGCTGCTGCTCATCGCGGCTGGCGCTATTTACCTCTTCCTGGGGGAGACGCGCGAGGCGTTGATACTGCTCGCTTCCGTCTTTGTCATCATCGGCATTACGATTGTGCAGGAGCGGCGCACGGAGCGCGCGGTGGAGGCGCTGCGCGATCTTTCCAGTCCTCGCGCGCTCGTTATCCGCGACGGCCAGGAGGCGCGCATCGCCGGGCGTGAGGTGGCGCGTGGTGATCTGCTGGTCCTGCTGGAGGGCGACCGTGTGGCGGCTGACGCAATGGTCTTGCGCAGCGCAAACCTCTCCGCCGATGAGTCGCTGTTGACTGGTGAATCGGCGCCGGTGCGCAAGGTGGCGTGGGC
>DASVWQ010000404.1:0-7587 GCA_036393135.1 Ktedonobacterales bacterium | reverse complement strand
CGAGAGCAGCTTGATGACCCAGAAGACCGCCAGCACCGCTGGAACCTTGCGCGCCGCCATCGCTGCGGGCGGGGCGGGCGCAGTATCGGGCGGCGGGACGACACGGCGCATCTTCAACGTCGGCGCGAGCATCGAGGCGGTAACGACACGCGGACGCTCGCCACTCTGGCCGGGCTGTGGATTGTCGGTGGGGCGCCGCATGCCGCTCGATCTCCCTCGCGTTGTGACTGGTCTACGCGCTTCTGCGTACTCCACCAGTGTACCGTATCGGGGCAATCTGGGGGGCCAGAGTGGGCTAGCGCAGGCGGGTCTGGTGGCGGGGTCAGCCGCCCTCTGGCGCGGTTTCAACCGCCCGCCCGCTCTGCTCACCCACCATCTGCGCCGCCGCCGCATCCGCCGCCGCATCCGCCTCCACTGAGGTCATGCGTCCCAGCGTGCGCAGTTCGGGCCAGGCCCAGGCAATCGCGCCAACCGCCAGCGCGGAGGCGGCGCCGCCAAGGGCGACCGCCGCCACCGGGCCAAACGCCGCCGCCGCCACCCCTGATTCGAAGCCGCCAAGCTGGTTCGAGGCGCCAACGAAGACGTTATTCACCGCCGAGAGCCGTCCGCGCAGTTCGTCCGGCGTGCGCAGGAGCAGCAGCGTCTTGCGTACCACGACGCTGATGTTGTCCATCGCCCCAACGACGAAGAGCGCCGCCAGCGAGAGGGGGAACCACCTCGAGACGCCAAAGACCAGCGTCGCCAGCCCGAAGCCCGCTACCGCCAGCAGCACCGTCTGTCCGGCGCGCTTGTATGGCGGCAGATACGCCTGGAGCGTCGCCATGCAGATCGCGCCGACGCTGGGCGCCGCCGCCATCAGCCCCAGCCCCTGCGGCCCCACATGCAGGATGTCACTGGCGTAGATCGGCAGCAGCGTCGTCGCGCCACCCAGCAGCACAGCCACCATATCCAGCGTGATGACCGCCAGGATCACCTTCGTGGCCAGGATGAAGCGCACGCCGCCCATCAGCCCCGCCAGTGTCATCGGCTCGCTGCCGCGCGTCGCCTGGCGCCCACGGATGCGGCTGACGCAGGCGATATAGGCCAGCCCGCCAGCGGCATCGAAGAGGTAGACGGGCGTAGCGTTCCCGCGCGTGGCGATGACGAAGCCCGCCAGCGCCGGGCCGAGGATGGCCGCGAGCTGCCACGCGCTGCTGCTCCATGAGGCGGCGTTCTCGAACGCCTCGACCGGGACGGTTTGCGGAGGCAGCGCGCCCGCCGCCGCCACGCCAAACGCCTCGCCCACGCCGCGCAGCGCCAGCAGGAGGAAGATCAGCGCAACCGGACCGCGCGACATCGCAATCAGCGCCAGTCCGAGCGAGGTCACGGCGATCAGCGCCTGCGTCAGCATCGCCAGCGCGCGGCGGTCGTAGCGGTCGGCGGCGTGCCCGGCCACCAGCGAGAGCGCCAGCACCGGAGCGAACTGCGCCAGCCCGACGAAGCCCAGCATCAGCGCGGAGTGCGTGCGGGCGTAGAGGTCCCAGCCGATGGCCACCGTCAGCATCTGCTCGCCAAGCGTGGCCAGCGAGTTCCCGGCGATCAGATAGCGAAAATCGCGGTAGCGCAGCGCGGTATATGGATCGTGCGCCCGTGGTTGTCTCCCACGCTCGTCCTGCTCGTCCGCGATGGCCACCCGGCGCTCTCTCCCCTGGCCTAGCGCTTCAGCCGCGTCACCTTCAACGCGAGATCACGCTGATATAGTATACCGCTGTAGGGAAGGTGTCCCTCTTTCGCTATTGCTTGTGGCTGGTAGATGGCGGCGCAAGGGGAAGCGAACGCCGCATTAGCGGGACGGCAGGAACGGGCTGAGCGGCGCCACGCGCATAAGCACGGTCGCCGCGCGGCCAAGATAATTGCCGATGATTGCCGCAATGAGGGCCCCATCCATAACAGTCTGGCTAAGGACATGCCCCAACGCAACGCGCGCCACGATGCGAAGCGCGATGAACGCAAGCAGAATCAGCAGATAACGCCAGTCCCCTTTCTGATACACGACACCATCTTGCCCACGCCACAAATGAATGAACTGGGCGCCGAGGACCCCCGTGAGCAGGCCAAACATGGCCCCGCCAGCGACCGCGACGTAGCCGTCAAGCGCGGGGTTGCTGTAGACGAACAAGACGCCGCAAACAACAGCGGCGAGAACTGGGAAACGCAGCGATTTCCAGCTCACGCTGCGCTCCTGGAACTGGCGCACAATCAAACAGATGACGATGAGGAGCGCGATAGCCGCGCTTACGAGCTCGCTATGAGTCAAGTGGCCGCCTAACCTTTCAATACGCCGGCATAACTACGCGGGGTACACCCCAAACACATATCGGGCGCCAGGCGTATGCAATCGCTCTGTGGATAGTCCAGGTGGTGGCGCGCCAGTCGGCGTCAGCCTGCAGGTGGATGTTTGGGTGGAAATCGAGTGAGATTTCTGTGCGGAGACGAGGAGACGCGCAGAGGTCGAGCGGTGGACCTCGACCCACCGCTCGACGGCGCCTACGCGCGCTCCACATGTTCCAGCGCCGCCTGCCGATCATGCTCTGTCGGGGCGCGGCGCCCAAACCAGACCCAGTTCCGATGACCCAGAAGCATGACAATGGATGGTACGAGCAATGGGCGCACCAGGAAGGTGTCGAGCAGCACGCCGACGGTGATTGCGAAAAACGATTCCGACAACTCGAGAATGGGGTTCAGCGCCCCACGCGAGAAGCTGGCGGCCATCACCAGGCCACAGGACGAAACGACTCCGCCCGTGAGCGCCACCGCCGCCGCGATGCCGTTCCGGTGGCCGAGCAGGCGCGTCTCCTCGCGAATACGCGCCATCGTCAGAATGTTAAAATCCTCACCTAGCGCCACAAGGAAAATGAAGGCCAGCAGCGGCGCCAGATAGAATAGCGGTTTGCCAAGGATATCGTGATAGATCAGGTTGGTCAGACCAATCGCCGTTCCCGCTGAGAGCGCGATGGTCGCGATCAGGTAGAGCGGCGCCGTCAGACTGCGCAGCAGCAGCGCCAGGATGATGAAAATGGCGACGCCCGCCAACAGCAGGATGAGCTGGAAGTCGGTGGCCATCTGCGACGCTTCATCGCGCACATATGCGCTCTGGCCCCCAATCAGCGTCGTTGCACCCGGGAGCGGCGCGCCAAAGCGTGTGTCATGCGCCTGCGTATACAGCGCGCCAACGGCGTCGCTAGCAGCCTGTGACGCTGGTGGAACATCCAGTGTGACAACATATTCGACGGCGCTACCATCGACCGCTACGTCGCCCAGCGTCGCTCCGGTCACGTGTGGGACGGTTCCTAGCCGCGCCGCGAGCGCGTCTAGCGACGAGCGGTAGCCGTTCGTGCGCAGGTCGGCGCCAGGTTGACTCACGAACACATGAACGGTCGTCACATCATTGAAGTGGCGCTGATACTCGGTGTAACTTCGTGACGCCGACGAAGTTGATGGCAGCGAGGCAAGATCATCGAAGGACAGACGCATGCTCAATGCGGACAATGCCAGGGGCGCCAGCACGATGACCGCGGCGCCTGCGATGAGCCATGGTCGCGCCGTGACCATGCGCCCGGCGAACGCCCAGAAGCCACGCGTTGGCGCCGCAGTCGTCAGCGAACCAGGCTTCGGATTGCTTGGCCAGAAGAGCGCAGGTCCGCAGAGCGCCATCAGCGCGGGGAGTAGCGAAAGCCCCGCGAGCAACAGGCAGATCACCGCGACCGCCACGGCTGGCCCCGTCACCCTGAGCAGCGCAAGCTGCGCAAAGCCCAACACACCCGTGACGGCGACGACGGTGAGCGCGCTGGAGCCAATCGCCTCGCCTACGTGCCCCACGGCCCTGGCCAGCGCAGCCTGGCGATCGGACTTTGTCCATCCGGCGCCACGCGCGATTTCTTCACGATAGCGTGAGAGCAGAAAGACACCGTAGTTTGTGCCAGCGCCCAGCAATATGAACCCGACATACTCCAGGCTGAAGTTCATCACTGGCAAGCCAAAGCCCTGGCCAAGCGAGGCGATGACCGCGTTCGCAATCTCGAATACGACGCCGATGACGCTCAGCGGTACGACAACCGCCAGCGGCGAGCGATAGACGTAGCCCAGCACGAGCAGAATGATGAGCAGGCTGAGCAACCCCGCGAGGCCAACTCCACCAAAGAGCATCGAGAAGAAGTCGTGGTTGATTGCCGCGCCTCCGACGAGGCCGAGCGTTGCGCCAGCGGGCAGCAACTGCCGCGCAAGGTAGGCATCGAGTTGGCTGACCGACGACATGAGCGCGTTCTCGTTTTGCGTATCCCACCTGACCGGCAGACGCAGCGCCTGATGATCGTCGCTCTCAAACGCGGCGGCTGGCGCCTGTGGGCCGGGAGCGGTCATGGCGACGAGGTGAGCGGGACGCGTCGCCGGATCGTTGAGGTATGCGGCGATGTGTTGCATCAGGGCGATGTCATCCGCTGAAACGCCCTGTGGATCTGTGAAAAGAACCACATCCTGCTCACCCTGCTGTGCGGCGCGTTGGCCTGCGGAGAATTTCTCCGCATAGAGCCGCGCCGCGCGCTGGCTGGGCGCGTCGGTCGGCAGCGAGCTGAGACGCTGCGCACTCGCTACCGAATCAATCGAGGGCGCGAAGCGCAGGCCCGCGCCGAGCAGTATTACCCACGCCAGGATGATCAGCAGCGGGTACTGTGCGACAAACCGCCCCCAGTGTTCAAGTAGTCGTTCCATCATGCTAACCCTCACTCATATGCGGCGCAACGAGACCCGGCGTCTGGCGCTAAGCGAAGTGTGGGGTCAAGAGGTAGCTGTTGGCGTCAGCCTGTAGATGGAATCCTGGGTGGAGATGATGGGTGGAGGGAGCGACTATACCAGCCCGTGACGCTGTGCGAGGAGAATCGCCTGGGATCGGTCGCGGGCGCCGAGCTTGGCGAAAATGTGATTGATGTGCGTCTTGACAGTGGCCTCGCTCACCACAAGCTCGTCGGCGATTTCAGCGTTGGCGCGCCCCTGTACGATCAGTCTCAGCACGTCGCGCTCGCGGTCGGTCAGGCCGAAGTCTCTCGTCGGGCGAGCCATCGGCGCTTGTGTCGCGCGCGCACCCGCGCCAGGCGCCGCAAAAGACGTTGGAATCGGGGATACGCTGGTCATGCTGGCGAGCAGGTGGGCGACGCTCTGCCCCTGCGCCACCGTCTGCCCGCGCGAAACAGCGCGCACGGCGGCGGTAAGCTCCTCCGCGCTCGCGTCCTTGAGCATGAAGCCAGATGCGCCTGCTTGCATCCCTTCGATCACGAGCTCTGGGAGATCGTAAGTGGTGAGTAGCAGCACCCGCGTCGTGGGCGATGTGGCGCGGATGCGACGTGTCGCCTCGATGCCATCCAACTGCGGCATGCGGATATCGAGCAGGAAGACATCGGGATGTTCGCGCTCGGCCAAGACTACGGCTTGCGCGCCGTCTTCAGCCTCACCAATCAAGACGAGGTCAGGCGCTGAGCCGAGAATGATGCGCAGCCCTTCGCGCAGCAAACGTTGGTCGTCAGCTAGCGCCACACGAATCATCGGCGCGCTCGTCCTGCTGGCTGCGTCACTCATACCGCCTCCTGGATGGCCTGTGGCGCCTGGGGTGGCGCGCCCGTCGCCAGCGTGAGGGGCAGCGTGAGCGTGATCCGGTAGCCCCCTTCGCTGAGTGGCGCCGCTGCGAGTATCCCACCGAGCGCCTCAGCGCGCTCTCGCATCCCTCGCAGCCCGTTCCCACCGCCGAGCAGACTCTTTAGCGTGTGTTCGGCGTCGCCATCATCGCGCACATCGAGCGCGATGGTATCGGCCTGCCAGGATAGCGTTGTCCAGATATGCTGCGCGGCGCCGTGCCGATATGCATTGGTGAGCGCTTCCTGTAGTGTGAAGCGAAGCGCCTCCTCATGCGCCGCATCCAGTGACTGTGGCGTTCCTTCTTCATCGACCGAGACGAGCGCGCCGGAGCGCTCGCCGAAGCGCCCGGCTAGCACACGCAAGCGCTCACCGAGTGGGCTTTCGTTCTGATTGGCGCTCGCCTCGCGCAGCACACTGACGAGGCGGCGGCTCTCAGCGGCGCTCTCGCGCACCACCGTGGCCATTTCGTCGAGCATCCTCGCCGCGCCTTCAGGGTCGCGATGCACAAGTTGTCGCGCCGCCTGCGTCTGCACCGAGAGCAGCGTCAGCGAATGCGCCAGTACGTCGTGCATGTCGCGGGCGATACGGGCCCGCTCGCGGGTGACGGCAAGTTGCTCATTGCGACTCATCTCGGCGCGCAGCTGCGCCTGCGTATCGCGCAGATCTTTGAGTGTAATGGCGCGTGAGCGAAAGGCAAAGCCGCCAAAGATGACCAGCGTGAGCGTGGCCACAAGGGCCAGGAGGGCAGTGAATCCGCCGCTCGATAGCGTGGATGGCAAGCGCTCGAAGATGGCGACGAGGATGATGTCAGGCGCGAGGGCGGCCAGCGACCACCGCAGTGGCAGGCGGTAGACGATGAAGTACGCAAGCGCAATCAGGAGAATCGCGCTCGCGCCGCGCTGATACGTGAAGCTGAGGCTGATCGCAGCGCTCACGCACAGCGCATAGCTCATCCAGACGAGACGCAGATTGGGCGCGAAGCGGAAGAGTATCAGTCCACCCAGGCCGCCAAGATACAGCATTTCGGCGCCTGCTATCTCCCACGCGGAGGCGTCATGCGGCATGTTGAGGATGACTTGCGCGCCTACGACCAGCGCGGCGCACAGACCCAGGATGCGGATCATAGGTGAAAAGAGCTCGCCGCTGACATTCAACAGCCCAGGGTCGTGCGGCGAATCATCGCGCAGCGCGCCACGAAGCCGCTCGCGCACCTGTCTTATCGCCCGCCTCACCACACGCTCACTCCCGGCTACCGCTTCAGCCGCGCGGCGTACTTGGCGCGGAACTTGGCCACCTTCGGCGCGATCACATAGGCGCAGTAGGGCGCTTCGGGATGCGTCTCGAAGTAGTTGTGGTGGTAGTCCTCCGCCGGATAGAAGGCGGTGAATGGCTCGATGGTCGTGACGATGGGGTTGGGGTACAGCCCCTCCGCCGTCACCTCGCGGATGACCGCCTCAGCAGTGGCGCGCTGCTCGTCGCTGTGCGGCAGGATCACCGAGCGATATTGCTCGCCCACGTCGGCGCCCTGGCGGTTGAGGGTGGTCGGGTCGTGGGTAGCGAAGAAGATATGCAGCAGGTCGCTGTAGCTGATCTCCCGCGGATCAAAGACGACCTGCGCGACCTCAGCATGACCGGTGTCGCCGCCGCAGACCTGCTTGTAGGTGGGGTTCACGACGTGGCCGCCCGCGTAGCCCGGCTCGACCGAGAGCACCCCGCGCAGGCTCTGGAAGATCGGCTCCACGCACCAGAAGCAGCCGCCGCCCAGCGTCGCGACCTCACGCGCCGCCTCTGGCTGTCCGCCCGCCTGCGCATCTGTCCGTGTCATGTTGTGTGTCTCGTCGGCCATCGCCTGCCCACCCTGTTCTCTCGCGCGCCCGCGCCTCTGTGGCGCCCATGTCTCTAGCTATATCATGCCACAGCGCG
>DASVWQ010000403.1:0-10017 GCA_036393135.1 Ktedonobacterales bacterium | reverse complement strand
GCCAGGTCGGTGTGGTCCGCGTGGACCTGACGGGGCTGGCGACCGATAGCGACATGCGCAACAACACCATCCAGAACCGCATCCTGGAGACGGGCGACCCCGCCAACCAGTATGCCGTCTTCAGCGCGAAGTCCATCTCCGACATGCCCGCTGCGGTCGCCGTCGGCCAGAAAGTTTCCTTCAAGCTGACAGGCGATCTCACCATCCACCAGGTGACGCGGACGGCGACGTTCGACGTGATGGTGACACTGACCAGCGCAAAGACGCTGACCGGCCACGCGCAAACGACCGTGAACTACAGCGACTTCAACATCGCCATCCCGAACGTGCCGAACGTCTCGGATGTCTCGAATGCGACAGTTCTGGCGCTCGACTTCACCGCCAGCGCCTGACGCGCGGGCGCCAGGCGAACACAGCGGCGACCACCCTGTTCTATGGGCAGTCGCCGCCGTATACCCGCGCCGGGAAGAGCGCGCAGGCCCTAGAGCTGGGCGAGGATGTCGAGCGCCTCAGCCTGGTCGCGTTCCAGCGTCTTCATGCTGATGCCACGCAGATAGGCGCAGACCTTCTGGCGCGGCCAGCGCTCCTCGATGCCCAGCCGCACGATCTGGCGCTGGCGTGGGCGCAGGCGATCAATCGCGGTGGTGAACTGCGCGCGGGTCAGCAGCCGCGTCACGCCATCCGCGCGGACGAGCGGTAGCACGGCGCCTTCCTCCACGCGCGGCACCGCCCGCAGGAACTCGCGGATCAGCGCGCGTGTCTGCGCCCGCCGCATCGCCTCGGTCAGCGGCGTGGCGACGGATGAGCCGCGCGCCGCCAGCTCCTCATAGGCGGCGTCATCCGCCGCCAGTGTGTCGAGCGCGAGGCTCATCCGCTCATCGCGCTCATCGTCATCCTGGTCATCGCGCGGCTGGTTCATCCGCCGCTGGTTCGCCTGCTGGGAAGTCGTTCCCTGCCCGGCGTTGTGGTCCCACATAGCGCGCCCTCCCCGAAAAATAGCCGCCTGCTGGCTCATCGCTCCGTATCATCTGGCTCGCCCGACGCCAGCCGAGCGGCGCCCGCGTTGCCACGACTCCAGAGTGAAGAAAATATGGAACATTTGTTCCTAATCTACCAAGATAATAGAACATCTGTTCTCAGTCTGTCAACCAGCAATCGCCCGCAAGTCCTGGGGGAGTGTCAGGCGCAGCGCAGGGGGGAGGAGCGGAGTGGAGCGAGAATGGCGTGGGGATGGAGCGCCAGGGAAGCGGGGGGACGGATAAACTC
Source organism: Ktedonobacterales bacterium (assembly GCA_036393135.1). Taxonomy (GTDB): domain Bacteria; phylum Chloroflexota; class Ktedonobacteria; order Ktedonobacterales; family JADMIN01; genus JAKAIY01. Next base: position 8,751 of record DASVWQ010000403.1, on the reverse strand, counting down.
GCCCCCGCGCTTCCCGTGCGCCCCTATGGCGTCAGGCGGATGCTGAGGGCCTGGGCGAGAGTCAGCGCGTAGGGGCCGGCGTCCAGCAGCGCCGCGCCCAGCGCCACGATGATGAGCAGGGCCACGCTGCCACCCAACCCCAGCGGCGAGGCCGATGCGCGCTCCGCCTCACTGATCCGCGCGCTGTAGAACTGGAGCAGCACGAGATCATACTGCATGGCGCGCAGGGTCTCATCGCTGGTGTCGGGGACGCCGGTGCGCGGATCGGGCGCCGAGAGCCGCCGGACATGCGCCTCGATGGTCGTGCGGCGCGTGCGCAGATCGCGCAGCCAGGCCCGCCGCCAGCCACCCAGCCCCAGCCGGAACGGCGCCTCAACCAGCGCGAGATAGGGCAGCAGCAGCGCCAGCGCCACCAGAATCGCGCGCGCGCTGAGGATGAAGTCAGCTCCACCAGCGCCAATCTCCACTGCCCACTGATCGAGGCCCAGGCGGTTCGCCAGCAGCCAGGCCAGCGGGGCCAGCGCGCCTGTCAGCCAGGCCAGCGTCGCCAGCGCGGGGATCAATGTATAGCGCCGCGCGGCGGGCGCCCAGCGCCGCGAGCCTGCCATCTCCGCCACCAGCCGTAGCGCCGCCACCAGCAGCGCGGGCAGCGCCAGCGCCACCAGCGCGACCGTCGCCACCGCCGCCGCTGGAGCCGCCACCACCGCCAGCAGTCCCGCCGCCTGCCAGACGCCTGCCACCGCCGTATGCGGCGCCCCGCCAACCAGCGGCGCGAATTGTGGCAGCCTGGCCAGCGCATAGCCACTGGCGCCCAGCGCGCCCAGCGTCAGCGCAGCCCCGACGACGCCGACCAGCACCCACCAGACCCGCAGCGCCACAGCGATGAACCGCGAGCCAGCGCGCCCGTTGCAGGTCGAGCGGGTATCGCTGAAGCAGGCCCCCGCCAGCGTCTCGCCCAGGGTGATGCGCCCGCGCGAGGTCAGCAGCAGCAAGATCGCCCAGAGCATCAGTGCGAGCACCGTCACCAACGCGAAACTCGCCGCCATGACCGGCTGCCCGCCGAGCGCGCTGGCAATGGCGGCCAGTCCGGCGGCCAGCCCACTCAGCGGCGTCAGGGTCAGCGCCACGCCCGTCAGCAGAGCGAGCAGCGAATAGTCGAGCGGCGGTGTCGCCGCGACGCTGAGCGCGCCCCGCAGCTCGAACAGCGCCAGTCCCATCCGCTGTGGGTCGGCGGGGGTGGTCAGAGCGAGCTGCCAGCCGCGCAGACCGCGCACGATGGCCCCCGCGCGAACGCCCCAGAGGTAGGGGCGGCGGCGTGGCAGTGGAAACTGCTCGTTGCTGGCGGCGACATCGCTCTCGCGGCGCAGGCGCGTGACCTCGCGCGCCACCCCAATCGCCAGATGTCGGTAATCGGGGTCGGCGCCGTCCTGCTCTAGCCGCTCGGCGGCGACCGAGAGCCAGGCCAGCCGCGCCAGCTCGCCATAGTGGCGCGCCACGGCGTAGAACGCTCCCGCGTGGATGCGCGCCAGCCCGCTCGCCTCCAGCTCCGCCGCAAGCTGGATGATCTCGTCAGCCAGCACGTTCAGCTCGTTGAGCGCCTGGCGCGCGACATCTGGCGGCTGCACCGAGCGCATCTGCTGGGTCAGTGTAGGCGCGTGCGCCATGCCATCGCCCGCCTGGGGCGCGCCAACGGCGGCGAGCGCCGCATCGGTCGTCTGGCTGATCGGAGTCAGCGCGTCGGCGGGCGCGGACAATGGCTGGCGTGGTGGCGGCGCGAAGAGTTGCGCGGCGGCCAGCCCACTGATCCGCGCGAGGAACGGATCATCCGGCCCGGCGTCCTGGTGGGCGGGCGCCAGGGCGGGCGCTGAAGCGGGCGCGGAGTTCGGCCCCAGCCCCGGCCAAAACCTCCCGCGCTCGCTGGCATCGTAGGGCAGGCGTCCCAGGCGCGGCAGGCTCTCGTTGGGCAGCGCGGGAAGATCGCCAAGTGGCCCGCCGCCTGCCTCGCTATTCGCGCTTGCCCCGCTCCTGGCCGCGCTTCCGGCTCCGCTTCTGGCGCCGCTTCTGGCGCTGTCTGGCCCTCCGCTCGTCGTCCTGCGTGGCGACGCCTGCGAAGGCGAGGGTGGCAGATTGACCCACGGCACGAGCGTCGGCTCGGACTCGCCGCCTTCGCCGGGCGCTCCAGATCGGCCCGATGACATGGTCCGCTCCTTCCGCCGCCTTCCACGCGGGTCGCGTTCACTCATCGCGCGCCGCTCCAGCATCCGTGGAGAGCGTCTGACGCGCGGGAGGGAACGCTGGAGTATCAGAAGATACGCGCTCATTGTATCAGCGCGCCAGGCGCCAGGCAACACGGCCAGCCCGCCAGTCCGGGGATTGTGTACGCCGCCCGTGGCCCCGCCTTCCGCTGGCCCACCGCCCTGCACAAGGCTGGGCGCTGCTGGTATACTGCTGACGATAGCGCGCGGCGGGCGCGCGGTGTTCCATCACCCCCAGCGCAGCGAGGAGTTTGGCATGGCCGATGTCCGGCCCATTCCCGGAATCCGCTACGCGCCAGGCGCCGACCTGGCTGCGGTCGTTACCCCACCCTATGATGTCATCTCACCAGCGGAGCAGGCGCTCTACTACCAGCGCTCCCCGGAAAACATCATCCGGCTGGAACTGGGACGCGACGAGACGGGCGACGACGAGCTGGACAACCGCTATACCCGCGCCGCCGTGACCTTCGCCGACTGGCGCCTGCGCGGCGTCCTCCGCCAGGATGCGCCCTCGCTCTATCTCTACCAGCAGCGCTTCTCCGCGCTGGGCGGTGAGCGGAGCCGCCTCAGCCTGATCGCGCGGGTGCGGGTCGAGCCGTGGGAGGCGGGCGTCGTCCTGCCGCACGAGCGCACCCTCAGCAAGCCCAAGAGCGACCGCCTGAAGCTGACCCGCGCCACCGCCGCGACCCTCAGTCCGATCATGGCGCTCTATGACGACCCACGCGGCGCGCTGGTCAAATCGTTCGCCCGCCTGCTCAAACGCGCGCCTGAGGTCGCCTTCCGCGATGGCGTGGGCGAGGAGCATCGCCTCTGGGCCACCCGTGACGCCGCGCTGATCGCCAAAGTCGGCGCCTTCTTCCGCGACCGCCAGCTCTACATCGCCGACGGCCACCACCGCTACGAGACCGCGCTGGCCTATCGCGAGGAGCTGCGTGAGACGCGGCGCGAGCTGGCCCCCGATGACGCCGCTAACTTCACGCTGATGGCGCTGGCGGCCATCGAAGACCCCGGGCTGGTCGTCCTGCCGACGCATCGCATCGTGCGCGGGGTCGCCCAGGAGCGGCTGGCCGAGTTCCCGCGCGACATGGCGCCGTTCTTCACCCGCGAGGAATTGCCCGACACGCCTCAGGCCGAGGCCGTGACGCAGGCGCTGGCGGCGGCGAGTGAGGGTGGCGAGCGGACGGCGCTCGCACTCGTCACGCCTGATGGCGTCTCGATCCTGCGCCTGACCGAGGCCGGGCGGGCGGCGATGGTGGCGCGGGAGGGCGAGCATGTCGGCGCGTCGGACGCCTGGCGGCGGCTGGATGTCGCCGTGCTGCACGAGTTGGCGCTGGCCGAGGGGCTGAGCGTGAGTGAGCAGCGCATCCGCGCGGGCGAGCATGTCACCTACACCCGCGACGCGCGGGCCGCGCTCGACGCCGTGCGCAGCGGGACGGACGGCGCGCAGCTCGCCTTCCTGCTCAATCCCACGCCGCCCGCCGCGATCCGCGATGTCGCCCGCGCGGGCGACCGCATGCCCCAGAAGTCCACCTATTTCTATCCTAAGCTGATTACCGGGCTGGTCGTGAATCCATTGTGGTGAGGCCAGATCCACGCCCGTGAGGCTGATCGGGGCTGCATCGGGCGCCGCGCCGACGAGGGGAGGGTTCCTGGATGGACGAGCAGGATGAACACGGAGCGTCCCATCGCCATTGCCCGGCCTGTGGGGCCGATGTCCCCGACGGAAGCCGCTTCTGTGGCGTCTGCGGGGCTGATACACTGACCGCGCCAGCGTCCGCCGACGCCAGCGCCAGCGCCAACGCCAGCGCCAACGCCAGCGCCAACGCCACGCCAGGCGAAGCGCCGGACGCCGCGCGCAGGGCTGATGCTCCGGAGGACGACGCCGACCACACGAACGAAAAGCTTTGCGCCTGGTGCGGCGCCTACAGTCCACTGAACGCCGTGCGCTGCGTGGCCTGCAATGCCGTCTTTCCCACGCCAGAGGGCGACCAGGCGCTCGAACACGCCGCCCAGGAGCGCATCAAGGCGATGGAGGGCGACCTCAAGCGGCAACGGAAGGGCGGCTGGTGGCCCTTCGGCTCGCGCTGAGCCGCCACGCGCCGTCCGCTTGCGTCGGGTGGTATCGTAGACCACAGTGTCCGCTGAAATAACCGTGAGGGTGAGGGAACAGCCGCATGATCCTGGTAGTGGGAGCCGGCCTGGCCGGGCTGACCTGCGCGAAGGCGCTCGTAGAGGCCGGGCGTCAGGTGCGGGTAATCGAAGCGTCCGACCATGTTGGCGGGCGCGTCCGCACCGACCACAGCCCCGATGGCTTCCTCCTCGACCGCGGATTCCAGACGCTGCTGACAGCCTCGCCCGCCGCGCGCCGCAACCTCGACTACGCCGCCCTGCGCCTGAAGAAGTTCACACCGGGCGGGGTCGTCATTCGCGATGGCAAGTGGCATGAGTTGCGCTTGCCGCGCGGCCCGCTCGGCCCCTCCGCCTCTGGCTCGCTGCTGACCTTCGGCGACCGCCTGCGCCTGCGCCGCCTGTTTAGCTATGCGCGTCGGCGCAGCGACCACGACATCTTCGCTGGCAAGCTGCGCGGCAAGGTTTCTGACCGCACCAGCGAGCAGGAGCTGCTCCGCCGTCACTTCACCGAGGAGCGCGTCATCGGCGCTGTCGCACGGCCCTTCTACGGCGGCCTCTTCCTCGACCGCAAGCTCGACACCAGCGCGCGCATGCTGCTCTTCACCACGAAGCTGCTGGCCAGCGGCGCGATGGTCATCCCGGAGCAAGGCATCGGCGCGCTCGCCGATCAGCTCGCCGCCGCGCTGCCGTCCGGCGCGATCAAGCTGGAGACGCGCGTGGAGGGCATCGTCGAGGCGGATGGCCGCGCGGTCGGCGTCACGCTGACGGGCGGCGAGGAGATGCAGGGCGAGGCGGTCATCATCGCCGCCGACGCGCCCAACGCCCAACGCCTGCTCAACCGCGAGCTGCCCAGCGAGGCCGCCGCCGCGACCTGCCTCTATTTCACCACCACCGAGAGACTCTACTCCGGCCCCAAAATCATCTTCAACGCCAACCCCGACGCCTTCGTCAACAGCGCCGTCCAGATCAGCAACATCTCCCCCTCGTATGCGCCCAAGGGTCAGCACCTGCTCTCTGTGACGGCGCTGGGGGCGCCAGAGCTGAGCGACGCCGACCTGGCGGCGCGCTGTCGCGAGGATATGGCGCCCTGGTTCCGTGGCAAAGACCTCACAAAACTGCGCCACCTGGCGACCTATCGCATCCGCTTCGCAGAGTTCCACCAGCCGCCGGGCATATTCACCCAGCTTCCGTCGAACGTCGGCGCGACGGGCGGCGTCTTCCTGGCCGGCGAGTACACCTGCTCCAGCGGCATCCACGGCGCAATGCTGAGTGGCGAGCAGGCGGCGAATGAGGCGCTGAAATGGCTGGCGACCGCCGCTGATTGAGCGCCGTGTGGTACGCTATCCGCTATGGTACTTTTCTTCGTCAAGGCGTTGGTCGCTCTCTTCACCGTGGTGGACCCCATCGGTCTGGCCCCGGTGGCGCTGGCGCTGACCGCCGGCCTGAGCGCCTATGAGCGCGCCTTCGTGGTCACCCGCGCGACGATCATCGCGGCGATAGTGATCGCGATCTTCGCCGTGGCTGGCGAGACGATCTTCAGCGCGCTCGGCGTGACGCCGCCCGCCTTCAGCCTGGCGGGTGGGGCGCTGCTCTTCCTCGTGGCCATCGACATGCTCTTTGGCCGCCAATCCGGCGCGCGCGAGACCCCCCGCGAGGCCCGCGAGGCCCGCAAGCAGGAAGATGTCAGCGTCTTCCCGCTGGCCATCCCGATGATTGCTGGCCCCGGTACGCTCACCACGATCATCCTGCTCAACAGCGCCACCGCGAACAACCCCGCCGGGCCAGAGCTACTCCTGCGCGCCATCATCGGCGGCGCCGCGCTCATTACCCTCGTCGCCTGCTGGATCACCATGCGCCTGAGCCTCAGCATCCAGAAGCGCATCGGCGTCACCGGCATCGTCGTCCTCTCGCGGGTGCAGGGGATGCTGCTGGCGGCGGTTGCGGCGCAGTTCATGCTGAGCGGGCTGGGCCAGTTCCTCCACATCGGCTGAGCGGACTGTCGCTGGCTACGTGGCGACGGCGTGCGGTGGTGTGCTATCGTGGCGGCCAGGAGCGGCGGCGCGCGCGCCAGATGCGCGGCCAGCCAGTGGACGTAGCGGACTTCAGTGGAGAGGAGCGCGATTCTCATGGCCGACCAACCCACCACCATCCCCGAATCCTTCGCCGGACTCCAGGCGGCGTTCCTGCCCGACCGCGCGGCGACCGTCAACAAGCGGCTCCAGTTCGAGTTCAGCGGCGCCGAAGAGGGTACCTGGCACATGGAGATTGCCAATGGGACGATGACCTATGGTCAGGGCGCCATCGAGAACCCCCATGCGACGGCCAGCGTCTCCTCCGACGACTGGCTCAAGCTGCTGCGTGGCGAGTTGAACCCGATGACGGCGGTCATCAGCGGCAAACTCAAGATCAAGGGCGATCCGCTGCTGCTGGCGCAGTTCCAGTCGTGGTTCCAGCCGCCCGCCTAGCCGCTTCTGACGCGCCGGACGCCAGCGAGGAGCAGATACCGCATGCGGCAGCCACCACATCTGCTGGCAGACGCGCAGCGCATGGCGCGTGGCCTCCGTGCCCGGCTCACCCAGAGCGCGCGCGGGCGCCCGCGTCCGCTGCCGGGCCTGCGCCGCGTGTTGCGCATCCTGGGGCCAGGGCTGGTCACGGGCGCCGCCGATGACGACCCATCAGGCATCGGCACATACTCGCAGGCCGGGGCGGCGTTTGGCGTCGGTCAGCTCTGGCTCGCGCTCTACATGCTGCCGATGCTCATCGCCGTGCAGGAGATGTGCGCCCGCATCGGCCTGGTAACGGGCAGGGGCATCGCGGCGAACCTCCGCGCGCACTACAGCCGCCCGATCCTCTATTTCACCGTTGCGCTGGTCTTCGCCGCCAACACGCTCAACATCGGAGCGGACCTTGGCGCGATGACCGCCACCATCCAGCTCTTCGCGCCCGGCGCGCCCTTCCTGCCGCTGCTGGTCGCGCTAGCGCTGGCCATCCTGGCGCTGGAGATCTTCGTCCCGTACCACCGCTATGCCATCGTGCTGAAGATCCTCGCCCTCTCGCTGCTGGCCTATGTCGCGACCGGCCTGATCGTCGGGACGCACGGCGCCTCGCCGCTCCGCGAGACGCTCATCCCCAGCATCCAGCTCACGCCGGAGTTCCTGGCGCTGGTGGTCGGCGTGCTTGGCACCACCATCAGCCCCTACCTCTTCTTCTGGCAAGCCTCGGAGGAGGTCGAGGAGGGCGAACTGCATCCTCTGCGGGCGCGCCCCAGCGGCCCCATCCACCAGCAGTGGCTCACGCTGGCCCAGATCCACGCCCTGCGCCTCGACACGATCATCGGCATGGTTTCGTCGGAAATCGCCACCTGGTTCATCATCTTCACCACTGGCAGCGTGCTGCACCCGCACGGCGTAACGAATATCACGACGGCGAGCCAGGCGGCGAGCGCGCTGGAGCCGCTCGTCCACAGCTTTCCCTACGCTGGCGAGCTGGCCAGGATCATCTTCGCCGTGGGCATTCTGGGGGTTGGTCTGCTGGGCATTCCAGTGCTGGCTGGCTCGGCGGCCTACGCCGTCGCTGAGGCCTTCCACTGGAACGAGGGGCTGGCGCGCACATTCCGCCAGGCGCCAGGGTTCTATGTGGTGATGGGCGCGGCGATCGTTTTGGGTGTCCTCCTCAACCTCCTCCACATCAACCCCATCGCCGCGCTGGTCTATTCCGCCATCATCAATGGCGTCGTCGCTGTGCCGCTGCTCATCCTCATCACCCTCGTCGCGAACAACAAGGCGATCATGCGCTCCTTCACCAATGGTCGCCTCTCCAACGTGGTCGTCATCCTGACCACTATAGCGATGGGCGTGGCGGCTATCGCGCTGATGATCCTCTCCCTCGCGCGCTAAGCGGTGGCCCGCGCGGGGCGCGCATATCATGGCGCGATACGCATGGCCTCACGCTTCGGCATGGGGCGTGCGATTAGCGCGGGAGCGGGCGCCAGAGACGCCCGCGCCATGCGTATTGCGGCCTACGCATATTCACGCAGGCGCAACGTGTGGTGTTAGCGCGCGTATCCGCTATACTGCATACAGGCAGGCCCAGCGCAGCGAAAGGAACACTGTCCCATGTCCGCGAAGAACGACCACACCGCCCCCACCGATGTGACCGCCGAGGCAGTCGGGGCCGAAGACGAGATGAGCGCGCCGATCACGATCCTGATTACCGATGACCACGCGCTGGTCCGCGAGGGTACCCGCCGTCTGCTGGAGGCCGAGCCAGACCTGCGCGTGATCGCCGAGGCGGGCGACGGCGAGACGGCGGTAGCCGAGGCCGAACGCCTCAAGCCCGATGTCGTCATCATGGACATCGCGCTGCC
>DASVWQ010000402.1:0-3484 GCA_036393135.1 Ktedonobacterales bacterium | reverse complement strand
GCGCGGCTCATCGCGCCCCTGCGAGCGCTGCCCGTTGGGGTAGCCACTCGTGGGGTACGGCTGCGCGGGCGCCTGCTGCCCCTGCTGCGGATAGTGCGGCTGGCGAGGCTGACGTGACTGGTCGCCGCGGCCACGCGGCTCACCACCATGTCCGCCCGGCGCGTAGGGCTGCGCGCCGCGCGACGGGCCGCTCTGAGTGGCGCGGCCAGCGGACGGCTGCGCGCCAGGCTGGCCATAGGCGCGTTCTCCGGATGGTTCATCGCGCGGCGTGATGGGCGCGGCGTCGGTGGGCGCATTCCCTGCCCTGCCATAGGGCGCGCGAGGACGCACATCGAAGCGACGAAGCGGCGCGGGCGCAGCCTCGACAGGCATCTCGTTGGCGGGCGCTTCGCTGGCGGGCGCCTCGACTGGAGCGGCCTGGGTCGCGCGGGGCGTGCGCGTCGTGCGGCGCGCGGCTGTGCGGGCAGGCGCGACCTCGGTTCCAGCGACGGGCGCCTCAGCGGCGGCCTCGGCGGACACGGCGGCGCGGGTAGAGCGGCGGCGGGTCGGCGCTGCGGGCTGATCGGTTGTCGGAACGCTCATGGCGTCATCCTGCAGCGCGGCGGTCGTCGGCGCTGCGGCGCTGCGGCGCGCGCGCGTGGCGCGACGCGGCGGCGCGGCCTCGCCAGACACGGCGGCGTCGGCAGGGGAGGAGGGGATGGCCGCCGTCTGAGCGGTGGTCTCGGCGCCATTGGGCGCGGTCGCCTTCCGCGTGCGCGTTGTCCGGCGGGGAGTAAGCGTGTTGTCCTGATTCTCTGGCACAGAGGCCTCCTGCAAACACAAACCTATCGCGATACAGCGGAGCGCGACGGCGTCTCTGCGCGCGTCGTACCTGTATTGGGCGACACTGAGATGAACGAAATCGAGAATAGCGATTCAATCGGCTCGCGAGCTGCACACGAGCCACCAAGAGCGGGTCGCGCAGACCGCGGCGAGCGCGTCATTTGGGCCATGTAAGCGTTGAACTCCAGCGCATCGGCACACCAACGCCAATGGGCGGGCCGCGTGCGCTTCAGTCGAAGCGCGAGCCAGCGGCGTGACCGGCGAGGCCAGTTTGGCCATCGCGGCGTCAGCGTTGGCCCAGGCGCGCCCGACCAACTGACGGGCGACGCCGGAGGGCCAGAACGCAACCTGTCGGGCCTACGGTACGACGTGTTCACGGCGTGCCATGCGCCATCCCTGGCGAGCGCGCGAGCCTCACTCAGCGCCCTGCCACCGTGAATCGGCAATGCCGAGGAAACCCGGAACGAGCCTCATTTCAAAGCCAACGCTCACGACCGTCTGGTCGTCAGTGTGTGTTTGGGCGTGCCAGCATGTGGTCAGGTCAGATCAGGTGTAATGTGGCGCACGGAAGCGGGCGCATAGAGCAGATGTGACCCTCACAAAAGGCAAGCGCGGAGGCGCGCATCGAACGATGGGTGAGCAAACCGCGTAACGAGTGCGGTAGACCCCATAAAAGCGAAATACAATTGAGTCGCCCGCCAGGCGGACCGCTCGCAGCTGATCGAAGTGTCCGTGATGACGGCGAGAGAGGTGTGCTGGCCACGCTGCCTGGAACTGCGACGCCAGAGCGGATAGTCGCATCAATAGCGTCAGACGAGGCAGGGCGCGCTATTCGCACACGGTAGCCCTGGTGGTCCCCCTTTGTTATACCAGCATTTCCGCAGGCTGGCAACCTCTCCCCCATACGTGAGGCTCGCTGATACGCTCATCGCTCCCACCAGCGCAATTTGCTGGCCATCCCTCATCCCCCTGCGTCGCGATACTGCTCCTCGGCGTGGGCGTCCGTCGTGGGCAGACGATGGTCGCCAGCGAGATACGCCTGAGGCGTGACCGGATGAGAGCGCGCCCTTGAGATGCTGTTTGCGCGCAGATGGGTACGCGTGCGGCGGGTTGGCGGACAGGGCGGGCGTCGGGACATCCGCGACACCCACAGTATACCACGCGCGGCGCGGTGGTCAACTCGCCGCGGGCGAGTGGGGGCGAGTGGCTGGCGCAGGCCCGGCGCGCGGCATAGAATACCTCTGCGCGCGTGTGTGGCGCGATGCTGTACAGAATGGGGAGCGCGTTTTGAGAGGTCCATCGCACGTCGTGTTTGGTCTGGCGGGCGCCATCGTCATCGCGGGCGTCGCGCATGTGGCGGGGCCATCGCTGCTCGGCGGCGCGCCTGTCACGCTCGATCTGGCGGCTGAGAAGGCGATCTTCTATGGGTTCGCCGCGCTCGGCGCCCTGACCCCCGACATCGACAACGCCCGCAGTACGCTAGGCCAGAAGCTCGGCCCGGTCAGCCGGGGCATCCAGCATCTCGCCGGCCATCGCACCTTCTTCCACAGCATCGCTGGCATGGTGGTCGTCGGCGGGCTGGTCTGGGCGGCGCAATACGCCGTGGGTCTGGCGCTCTATCACCTCGGCCTGAAGGCGACGGGCGCGGCGCTTGGCTCCGGCGTCAATCCGGCGGGCTTCATCGCGCCAGGCGTGGGCATCGCCTTCGCCGGCCTGATGATCGGCTACTTCCTCCACATGGTCGCCGATAGCCTGACCGAGGGCGGCGTGCCGTGGCTCTGGCCCTCCAAAGTTCGCTACGGCTTCCCCCCGAATCGCCATCTGCGCTTCCGCACAGGCACGGCATGGGAGCCGGTGATCGTGGTCGCTGTCGCCGTCGCGGTGGTGGTCGCTGTCACCTTCGGCCACCTGGGAGTGTAGGACGCCTTGCGCCGCCTCCAATTCACAGAGCAACTCTACCTTCCAATAGCGAGCGTGCGGCGTAGTCGGCCACCCATCGCAGCGTATGCGAGGGCATCCATTCAGGCGCATTCAGACGCGCCGCGCGCATTTGGCGCCGCCGATTCCAGTGATATTTCGTTATCCATGCGTGTCTGTCTCAGTGGCAATACCACATTCAACCTGATCCCCTTGCAGCGCTAGCCCTCTCACTGATATAGTGTGTATACATTGGCTGATCCGTCTCAGGGATGAACGAAAAGCTGGAAGAGATATGACACATCATGCCCTTATTCCCAGGTTGAATCTGCTGAATCGGCTAACGGGTGGACTGATCGAGAAAATCCCGGGCTGGATCCAATCAATGGTCCAGGAGAACCACCAGTATGAGATCATGCGGCAGATGCAAACCGATCTACGCTACACGCTGAGTATGATGGATCGCCTCATATTGCTCGCGGACCACCAGGAACAGCTGTTGGAATGGCAACAACATCTGATCCAGCAGCTGCTGTTCGGCTTCCGCGATGTGGCGAATGCGGGCAGGCACGCGGCTAGAACCGCTGGAGCGCATCAGCAGGATGGCGCCGAAGCCGTCGAGGTACTCCTCGGATCCATGACCTCCGCACATCAGATCGTGGTAGAGGCATTCCACGGCCTGCAACCACCACCTATCCATGAGTCTGTGGCATCGCTGGAAATCGTGGCGCGCTGGCAGATGACA
>DASVWQ010000401.1:0-2403 GCA_036393135.1 Ktedonobacterales bacterium | reverse complement strand
CTCCAGCTTGCGGCGCTGGTCGTCCTGGGTGACGCGATTGCCCTCCATTGTCGAGGCGAACCCGCACTGCGGGCTGAGCGCCAGCCGCTCCAGGGGGATGTAGCGCGTGGCCTCGTCGATGCGCCGCTTTAGCTCATCGGCAGTCTCCATCTGCGGCTTCTTGGTCGAAACGAGGCCCAGCACGACGCTGCGATCCTCCGGCACGTGGCGCAGTGGCTCGAAGCCGCCGGAGCGCGCGTCGTCGTATTCCAGCAGGAAGCGCTGGAAGCGCGTGCGCGAGAAGATGCGCGCGATAGGTTCATAGTCACCGCTCGCGTAGAACTTGCTCTGGTTGTTGCCGCGACAGATGTGGATGGCGAACGTCACGTCGGGATGGCCGTCGATCATCGCGTTATCCATCTCGATACAGCGGTCGATCATCTCGTCGGGGTCGGCGCCACGCTGACGGTAGCCGTCGCGCATTCGCGGATCGAGCAGCGCGGCGTATTGCGGCGCGTCGATCTGGATGTAGTCGCAGCCCAGACGGATCAGCTCGGCGATCTCGCGGCGCGAGAAGTCCACGATGTCGGCGAGGTAGGCGTCGCGGGTTGGGTAGGCAGACTTCGACTTTTCCGGGTCGTAGTAGGCGGCGGCCTGCTGGGCGCTGAGCATCGTCACCTTGCCGGGCCTCTGGGTGATGGCGCGCAGGAATACCCACTCCTCGGCGCACATGCTGCGCTTCCACGCCAGCCGTTCGACCACTACCGGGCGCTGGAGGACGAGTTGCTCGCCGCTCTCGTCGCGAAAAGGAATCGCCCAGCCGCCGAGCTTGTCGAAGCCTTCCAGTGACTCGATCAGGTGGCCATAGAAGGCGTAGCGGCGCTGCTCGCCATCCGTTACCACGTCCAGCCCGGCGGCCTCCTGGAGCGCGACCGCCTCGCGCACCGCGCGATCCTCGATTGCCTTGAACTGGGCGGGCGTCCTGCGCCCCACCTCATACTGCGCGCGCGCCTCCGCGAGATAGCCCGGGCGAAGCAGGCTGCCGACGACATCACTTCGATAGGTCACGGTTCATCACCTCCTGCGCTCTGAGTCGGCGCTACGCTCTTCCCAGCCATCGCCAGCGCTAGCGCGCCATCCCGGCGACCAGCCCGCGCACGGCGGCCAGTTCATCGCGGTTGATGGTGTGGCCCATGCCGGGGTAGATGCGCGCATCCACGGCGCCGCCCATCCGCCGCAAAACCTCCGCTGTCAGATCGACCCGCGCCTTCGGCACATGCGGATCCACATCGCTGCACCCAAGGAAGACAGGCGTGGCGGCGAAGCTGCCCGCGTAGTCGCGCGGCGTGTCGTCGGGACCGATCAGTCCGCCGCTGAGGCCAACCACCGCGCCGTAGCGCAGCGCGTGGCGAGCGGCGTACTCCAGCGCGAGGCAGGCGCCCTGCGAGAAGCCCAGCAGCGCCACGCGCTGCGCTGGAATGCCCGCCGCGCCGAGCAGCTCCAGTAGCGTCTCGATGCGCGCCAGCGACTCGCTGAGCCGCGGCTCATTGCTGGCGAGCGGCGCCAGAAAGCTGTAGGGGTACCACTGCGAGCCGGGAGCCTGTGGCGCGAGATACACCACGCCTGGCGCATCCACCTCCTGCGCGAATCCGATGATGTCCGGCGCCGAGGCTCCGCGTCCGTGGAGCAGCACAAGCGCCGCATGCGCGCTGGCCAGCGAGACGCCGCCCTGGCGCCCGCCAGGCCCCAGCGTTTCAGCCAGTCTGTCGTGTGGGTTATCGTTCATGCTGCCGCCTTCCACCTTGGCCTTAGCGCCGCATATTCCGCATCAGGGCGCCAGACACCCTGGCGGCGCGCACTACGGGGTCGGCGGCGTTGAGGGGGCCACCGACGGGATGACCGCCGCGAGCGGAGCGTGTCTACCACGCCGCCCGCAGCAACTTCTCGATTTGCGCTACAGAAGTGATCGGTTTCGGATTGTTGCGGACGGTACGGTTCTCAAAGGCGATGCGCGCCAGCTCCGGCAAGCGCTCCTCCGCGACGCCGAGGTCGCGCAGGCGCTGGGGCAGGCCCAGCCGCAGCGTCAGCGCCGCCACCAGCCGCACAGCCTCGGCGGCGTCTGGCTCGGCGGCGCCCAGCGCGACGGCGGCGGGAGCTAGTTGCGGCGCGACGACCTCCAGGTTGAAGCGCATCACATGCGGAAGCATCACGCCATTCGCATCGCCATGCGCCAGACCCGCCGACCCACCCAGCACATGGCAGATGCCGTGGTGCAGGCACATCGTGACATGGGCCAGCGCCGTACCCGCGAGCCAGGCTCCCGCCAGCGCCTCACTGCGCGCCGCCACGTCGGCGCCATCGTCCACGCAGGCAGGCAGCGCCCGGGCCAGCATGCGCAGGCCACCCAGCGCCGCCGCCGTCGCC
>DASVWQ010000400.1:0-7577 GCA_036393135.1 Ktedonobacterales bacterium | reverse complement strand
AACAACGTGGCCCCGTTCGCGGCTGACGAAAGCGCCGCCGAGGAGGTCACTGCCGTCGCTGATGACACAGTGGCCAGCGTCGAGCCGCAGGCCGCGCCGGGATCCTCCGCCGAGGACACGGCGCCGATGGCCGAGAGCGCCGCAGAGGAGCAGCCGGTCGCAGACGATGCGGCTCCGAGCTACGAGCCAACTCCCGTCACCGATGCGGCCCCTATCGCCGCCGCCTACGAGAGCGTGGACGCAGGCGTTACGCCCGCAGACGAGATGGCGTCAGCGCCCGCTGAGGATGTGGCCGCTCCAGTGGCCGAGGAAGCCGAACCGGAGGCCGCAGCCGAGGAGCCTGCTCCCGTCGCGCCGGTCGCGGAGGAGGTCACACCCGCCACATCCGATACAATGAAGACGCCAGCCGTCCCGGTCGTCGAGGAGGTCACGCCTGCCACAGTCGAGGAATCGGTCGCCCCGGTCGCGGAGGAAACGGCAGCCGCGCCCGTCGCCGCCGCTGCGGCGATAGCGCCACATGCGCCCGCCGCAACCTATGCGCCTGCGGTTGGCTATGCCCCCTCCCAGCCAATGGCGGCACCGGCCCGCAATAACGCCCTCGCCATCGTGCTGGAGGTTATCCCGGGCCTCTTTGGCTTCTTCGGCATTGGCTGGCTGGTCAGTGGTTTCACTACCACGGGCCTGATCCTGCTGATCTTCGGGATTATGTGGACGGTACTCGGCTCCCTCGTCTCAATTCTGACCCTTGGCATCGGCTTCGGGTGCATGGCGGCGCTCAACATTATTGTCGTCATCGGCTCCGCCCTGACGCTCAACAGCCGCTTGAAGCGCGTGCGATAGCCCGTCGGCGCTAGCGCGCCACCCTGTGGTCACGCTGGCCACGGAAAACACGGAACCTCCCGGCGCTCGCGAGCGCGTGTAGCTCGCCAGTCGCTCAGGAGGTTTCGCGTTCAGGGACGCCCGATGACTAGAGGGCGCTGTTGATGGTGACGAAGATGCTGGAGATGGCCGGGCCGAGCAGCACCAGCGCGGCGATGACGACAATCGCCACCAGCGCGATGATCAGCGCATACTCTACGAGACCCTGCCCACGCTCTGATCGACTGGCGAGTTTACGCATCTGATTTCTCCTATCCCCTCTGCGCGGACGACGCGCCGCGCGCTGGACTGAGCGGCGGCCACCGGAGACGGTATCCCCGCCTGGCGCCATCACTCCTGCCAGGGTATAACGCATCATCGCTCAGGGTGTGACGCGCCGAAGTCCAACTGGTGGTTGTGGCTGCGGCATTCTGTGACCGTCTGGCCATGCCATACGCTCAGCATGAAGGCGCATCGGCGTCCCGCCCCGGTCTGGCGCCGTGCGCTGTCCTGGGCTATACTTGCCTCTGCGCCCACTACGAGCGGCCTCACCACCGCCAAACCACCTCTCGCAGGGACCAGCGATCAGGAGATAGCGCATGCGTGTCGAAGGCGCTTATACCTTTCCCGGCGAGATCGAGCGGGTCTTCGCCACGATCACCAACCCGGACGCCCTCGCCCGCGCCATCCCCGGTTGTGAGCGCTTCATCCAGCTCGGCCCCGCCAGCGCCCACGGCGACATCCACTACGAAGCGCGGCTGCGCTCCGGTTCGGAGTCACGGCCCTACACCATCACTCTCGATGTCACGGTGGCGCGGCGTCCGGCCTACCTGAAGCTGGAGATTGGCGGCCACGGTCCGGCTGGCCCCATCGCAGGGTCCGGCTCCCTCGATCTGGTCGAGCAGGAGGACCATACAGTCGCCGCCTACCGCTTCATTGTCGGCGGTCCTGGGGCGCCAGAGGCCAGCGACACGCCCTCGCAAGCGGCCAGCTTCGTCGCGCGGGCCACCTGCGCGCACCTGGCCGATGAGATCATCGCGGAGATGGATGAGTTCGCCTGGGAGCCGGAGCGCGCTATGCGCTGGCGCGTGGCTGGCGGCGGGCGGCTGGCCCCTCCCGGCGCGCGGGCGCCGCTGGCCTGGACCGAGCGCGCCATCTGGCTGAGCGCCGGCCTGGCGATGGGCCTGGGCGCCATCGCGCTCGCCGTCGGTGTCGTCCGGTGGCTCGACGGGCGCGACGCCGAGGGCTGAGGCGCGCTGCGTGGCGACTCCGCTCGCTCGTCTTGCGCCAACGCGACGGTCTGTGTGTTAGATGTGGACGGGCGCCACGCGCGCCCCACAACTCTTGTCTGGCGGGCGGCTGGCCGCGTCGCCAGCGCGAGTGGAATGCGGGAGTGGAACCCACCTCACTATGGCGGTAGAGGCGACCAGCGTCATCGAGCGCGTCAAACAGAAGCTCGACATCGTGGAGGAAATCGGCGCCATTGTCCCGCTGAAGAAATCGGGCAAGGCGTGGCGTGGGCTGTGCCCGTTCCATGGCGAGCGCACACCCTCCTTCTATGTCTATCCCGATGGCCACTGGCGCTGCTTTGGCTGTAGTGAGCACGGCGACCTCATCACCTTTGTCGAGAAGACCCAGGGCCTCGATTTCCTCGACGCGCTGGCGCTGCTGGCCGAGAAGGCGGGCGTCTCGCTCGACCGCCGCGCCGACACGGGCGACGGCTCCGAGGCGGCGGAAGGCTCAGCCCGCAAGCGACTCCGCGCGCTCAACGAGGCCGCTGCGATCTGGTTCCACGCGCAGCTCCTCCAGTCGCCCGCCGCGCAATACTGCCGCGCCTACCTCGAATCCCGCGGCGTCAGCAACGAATCCATCGCCACCTGGCGACTGGGGTTCGCGCCCGACGGCGATCAGCTTTCGCGCTACCTGCTCACCCAGGGCTACACGGCTAAAGAGCTGATCGAGGGCGGCTTCGCCCGCGAGCGCGAGCAGACGGCAGGCGGCGGCCTGCGCGACTACTTCCACAACCGCTTGATGTTCCCGATTCGCAACCAGGCGGGGCAGACCATCGCCTTTGGCGGGCGCGAGTTGGGTGGCGGACATCCCAAATACCTCAACACCCAGCAGACTGTCCTCTTCGACAAGAGCGCGACCCTCTTCGGGCTCGATCTCGCGCGCGACGCCATCAAGCGCGGCGACCGGGTGGTGGTGGTCGAGGGCTACATGGACGCCATCGTACCGTATCAGTACGGCTTCCGGAATGTCGTCGCCGTCATCGGCAGCGCCCTGACCGAGAAGCACGTCCACCATATCAAGCGCCTGACCCGCCGCGTGACGCTGGCCCTCGACCCCGACGCGGCCGGTGAATCGGCGACCGTGCGCGGCATTCAGGTGGCGCAGAAGGCGTTTGACCGCATAGTGGTGCCCGTGCCAGGCGCAGCGCCCGGCGCGCCGACCAACCGGCGCGGAGAGCCGAAGGGGCTGGTACGCTTCGAGGAGCAGGTGGACGCTGAGATCACCGTGGCGCGCCTGCCGCCACACGAAGACCCCGATGAGTTCGTGCGCCGCGACCCGGAGGGCTGGCGCCGGGCCATCGAGCAGGCCCAGCCGCTGATCGATTTCCTGATCGAAGTCGAGACGGCGGGCCTCGCGCTGGACACACCGCAGGGCAAGGCCGAGGCCCGCAAGCGCCTGCTGCCCGTCATCGCCGAGGCGCGCGACCGCACGCTGGCCGATGAGTATGTCGGTCGCCTCGCTCAGAAGCTCCGCCTCGACAAGATCGAGTTGCGCCGCGACCTGGCGCTTACCCGCCAGCGTCTCGACCGCGAGACCCGCGCCAGCCGCCAGCGCGAGCATGACGCCGCGGCCAGCGCTGAGGCTGAATCGTCCGTCGAGGGCCAGGCAGCAGACGAGGCGCTAGGAGTTAAGTACCGCCAGACAGCGCATGAGCGCCCAACGCAGGGGTATAGTTCGTCCAGCGCATCAGGGGGAATGCGCGAACACGCCCTGCTCGCCGAGTATGCGCTCGAAGCGTATTGCCTGGGCCTCGCGCTCGACTACCCCACAGCGTGGGCCGAAGTATCCGCCATTCTCGACGGACGCGACTTTGCGACTCCGGAGTTTCGCGCGCTCTATGACGCGCTCGGCGCCATGAGCGGCGATCCGTTTTCTGCTACAGCGGACTTCATCGAGACGCTTCATCCATTGCTTCGAGCGGCGGCTGAGCAGGCCCGCGCGGCGATTATCGAACGCGAGCGCGACGCGACACATGTCGTCAAAGACGCCCGCGAAGCGGCCTATCGACTGAAGAGTCTACGGCTGAAAAGCGAAATGGCCGAACTGGACGCCCTCCAGCGCGAGGCCGAACAGGCGGGCGATAGCGACTCGCTACGCGCCCTGCTCGCCCGCAAGGCGCAGTTGCTGGCGCAGCGGCGAGCGATTGACTCGGCCAGTTCCGGCGCGCTCGGCAGGCCCGGCAAGTCCGGGAAATCTGGTCATCGGCGCCACACGCCCTAGCCCTGGCTGGAGCGGTGGCTGAGCGCGCATCGCGTATGCGGCGCGCACTGTGTATTTCTGTCATCTGTTCGTTATCATTCGGTCAACGGGGAAGCTGGCGCGGGCTTGCTAACGCAGGCGCCCCAGGCTCGACATTCGCGGAGAGGATTGCGGCGAAATGGACAAACGGAAGCGGGACGTGCGGGCGGGGCATGTCACCAGCTCGAGTGAGCCTGAGAGCACAGAGTGGCCACTGCTGGACGGGGGCATATCCGTCTGGGAGCGCGACATGAACGACGCTGAGTGGCCAGCGGACGCCACGACATGGGTGTCCGCGAGCCAGCCGTGCGAGGGAGAACCAGCGGAAGCAACCGGAGAGAGTTCTTATTTTGGTCGCGGCGCGTTACACACTGTAGGCGCCGTGGAGACCACCCTGGCGTCGGGGAGAAAAGGTGAGCGAGTCGGCGACCTCACGCTTGGCTTTGCGCCATCCACCCGCGCGAACCGTTTGGCCCCAGAGCATGCTCTGGTCAGCGAATCGCTCGACGAGGATCCGGATGACGCCGATGAAGACCTGGATGAGCCGGACGGCGGGGCGCTCGACGACGTGTATCTGCTGCAGGAAGGGCCTATGGCAGTTGACCCGTTGGACCCGACCAAAGATGCCTGGCGCACGCCAGGGCCGGAAGACGATCTCGACGCGAGCGGCGCCCGCAAGTGGGACGATCTGCGCGAAAGCATCACCGCGTTGACCGCCGAACTCGACAGCAGTCTGGATGACCCCGTTCGCATGTACCTGCGTGAGATTGGCCGCGTACCGCTGCTCTCCGCCGAGCAGGAGATTTCGCTGGCCAAGCGCATGGAGCGTGGGAAGGCCGAGCGGGACAAGCCACGCGAACAGCAGAGCTTCCGCGCGCTCTATGACGCCGAAGAGGCGCAGCGCCAGCTCACCGAAGCCAATCTGCGGCTGGTGGTGAGTGTCGCCAAGAAGTACATCGGGCGGGGTATGAACCTGCTCGACCTGATCCAGGAAGGCAACATCGGTCTCATCCGCGCGGTCGAGAAGTACGACTATACCAAGGGCTTCAAGTTCTCAACCTACGCGACCTGGTGGATTCGCCAGGCCATCACCCGCGCTATCGCCGACCAGGCGCGCACCATCCGCATCCCCGTCCACATGGTCGAGACGATCAACCGGCTGATCCGCACCAGCCGCCGCCTGCTGCAGGAGCTGGGGCGCGAGCCATCCGCCGAGGAAATCGCCGCCGAGATGCAGATTACGCCAGACAAGGTGCGTGAGATCATCAAGGTCAGCCAGGAGCCAGTCAGCCTGGAGACCCCCATCGGCGAGGAGGACGACAGCCACCTCGGTGACTTCCTCGAAGACCACGCCGCCCTCGCCCCTGCTGAGGCCGCCAGCCATCAGCTTCTCAAAGAGCAGGTGAAAGACGCCCTCTGTAGCCTCACCCAGCGCGAGCAGGATGTCCTGCGCCTGCGCTTCGGCCTCGACGATGGCCGCAGCCGCACGCTGGAAGAGGTCGGCAAGGAGTTCCGCGTAACCCGCGAGCGCATCCGCCAGATCGAGGCGAAGGCGCTGCGCAAGCTGCGTCATCCCAGCCGCAGCCGCCGCCTGAAAGATTATCTCGACTAATTCGCCGCGCCCTCAGTTCTCATCATCCTTCGACGCGGCCCATTGCGAGCGGCCCGCTAGCCAGCAAATGGCTGACGGGCCGCTCGCGCGTCTCCTCGCCCGTCTCCAGCGGCCAGTTCAAACGCCTGCCGCACGCTCGCGCAGGAACGCCTCGACCTCAGCGCGCGTGGGAATGCTCTCCTGCGCGCCGGGGCGAGTGACGCAGAGCGCCGAGGCCGCCGTGGCGAACCGCAGCGCCGCCGCCTCGTCCATCGTCATCGCGGCGACGGCGTACATGCCGATGAAGGTATCGCCCGCGCCGGTAGTGTCCACGACCGTCACCGGAAAGATGGGCGTCTCGATGGCCTGCCCAGCGGCGCCCAGCGAGAGCGAGCCGAGCGCCCCCAACGTCACGATCACCCGCCGCACGCCCCACGCCAGCAGCGTCCGCGCCGCCGGAGCCGCATCGGCCAGCGACGTGACGACCTGGCCGGTGAGTGTGGCGATCTCGACCTCGTTGAGAATCAGCGTTTCGATCAACGGCCAGGCGACGGCGGGCAGCGGCGCGGCGGGGGCTGGATTGTGGATGGTTCGCGCGCCCGTCGTGTGCGCCAGGCGCAGCGCCGCCAGTGTCGCCTCCCACGGAATCTCGTGCTGGGTCAGCAGGACGCCCGCTCCAGCGATCCGCGCGCCCTGCGCCTCGACCTCGGCGGCTGTCACCTGTCCATTCGCGCCTGCTGAGAGGATGATGGTATTCTGCCCCGCCGCGTTGACCGTGATGAAGGCCTGGCCGGAGGTGGTCGCCTTGCGCGCAAGCGCCGCCACCCCCACGCCGCGCGCGGCCAGCCCGGCGGCCAGCGGCCCAGCGAAGGCGTCATCGCCCACCGCGCCGATGAACTCGACCGGGGCGCCTGCGGCGGCAGCGGCCACCGCCTGGTTCGCGCCCTTGCCGCCCGAATGGAACGCCGTCGCGCTGGCCTTCACCGTCTCGCCGGGCCGGGGAAACTCCGCGACGGCGCTGACCACATCCATATTCACGCTGCCGACGACAACCACCCCTGTCTGCGCTGAACTCGCCAAAGCCGCCCTCCCGTCATGGTGGATACGCGACGCCGCTGGCCCAGCCTACCACGTTCCGGCGCGGGAACGCTTGCGCTGAGACACGCCGATGGGCTACACCATACACAGGCGCGAGCGTCGCGCCAGGGCGGATACACGGGAGGGTAGGCGCATGGCGGAAGGAGCCTGGCAGGTCGGCATCCTGACCATCAGCACGCAGGGGGCGGCAGGCGCCCGCGAAGACACCTCCGGCGAGGCCATCCGCACGCTGGCGGAAGGCGAGCCGCTGCGCGCGCAGGTCGCCGCGCGGGAGATCATCCCCGACGACCGCGCCGCCATCGAGAAGACACTGCGCGAGTGGGCCGACGAGCGGCGGCTAGACCTGATCCTGACGACTGGCGGCACCGGCCTCAGCCCGACTGACCTCACGCCAGAAGCCACCCGCGCCGTCCTCGACCGCGAGGCCCCAGGCATCGCCGAGGCCATGCGCGCGGAGAGCCTGCGCCAGACGCCCTTTGGCATGCTCTCGCGTGGGGTC
>DASVWQ010000399.1:0-12769 GCA_036393135.1 Ktedonobacterales bacterium | reverse complement strand
GTGTGGAGGAACCAATAGGCGACCAGGCAGGCCACGCTGCCCAGCATCCCGGCGACTGGCCCCGCCAGCGCGATCTCGGCCTCGTCGCGCGCGTCCATCGGCCCCTGACCCATCAGCACGAAGGCGCCCACCAGCGGAATGAAGATCGGCAGGCGCGCGGGCATGCCCTTCGCGCGGATCACCACGAAATGCCCCATCTCGTGCAGGAGGATGAGCAACGTCAGCCCCAGCCCGATTGGCCACGTCAGGATGACCGCATAGACGACGAAACTGACCGCCGCGCTGAGGAAGGTGAGCGCGATGTCCCACTCGGTGATTGGCTGCCCCGCTGCGCGCAGGCGGATGCGCAGCCAGCGACGGCGTAAGCGAGCGGGGGCCGGGCGCGCCTGCGACGCCTCGTAGGGCGAGGAGTAGCTCGGCGTAACGAAGGTTGGCGCCGCCTTTGCCGCTTCCACATACCTCTCCGGCGGCGGAGGATAGACCGCAGGTTGGCCGGGCCACGGCGACGCGCCATCGCCAGCGCTCGCGGCGCCGCTGGTGGCGGCCTCCGCGCCCGCCAGATAGGTCTCCGGAGCCGGAGGATAGAGCGGCGCCGGGTTCCCGGCCTCCACGCCTTCCCACTGCTCATCACGCATGGCTGCCCATCCCTCCGCGCTGCCCACCGCGTCCTCCACGGCGCGCCTGCCGCCAGTATACCTGACGACGGCTAGCGAGGGGTATCCGCCACCGCCGCGCGCACCAGCGGGGCCAGCCGCCGCACACCTTCCGCCAGCCGCTCCTCGTTCTGCGCGCCGAAGCCCAGCAGCATGCCGGGGCGCGGCTGGGCCTGGTAGTGTGGGCTGAGCGCGGCGATGGCCAGCCCGCGCGCCCGCGCCCGCTCGACCAGCGCCACATCGTCCACGCCATCGGGCAGCGTCGCCAGCAGGTGAATGCCCGCCTCAGCCGGGCCGATGCGCAGGGTGTCGCCCAACTCCGCACGCAAGGCCGCCACCAGCGCGTCGCGCCGCGCGCGATAGACCCGCCGCATCCGCGCGAGGTGCCGCTCCAGTTCGCCCGCCTCGATGAAGCGCGCGATGGCCAGCGCATCGCGCCAGGCGGGATGGCGATCACTGGCCGCCCGCGCGCGCGCCACTGGCTCGACCAGCCAGCGCGGCAGCGCCGCGAAGGACAGCCGCGCCGCCGGATAGAGCGCCTTGGCGAAGGTGCCGAGGTAGATCACCTCGTCGCGCTCATCCAGCCCGCGCAGGGCCTCCAGCGGCTGACCCTCCAATCGCAGGTCGCCGTCGTAGTCGTCCTCCACCAGCGTCACGCCCGCCCGCCGCGCCCACTCGATCAGCGCCATCCGCCGCTCCAGCGAGAGCGTCACCCCGGTCGGATACTGGTGCGAGGGCGTCACGATCAGCAGGCGCGCGACATCGGCGGCCCCATCATCCGCCACGCCGCCCGGCGCCTCCGGTAGCGCGTCCACGCGGATGCCGCTCTGGTCCACCGGAACACCCTGGAGCCGCGCGCCCTCCGCCAGGAAGGCCGCATGGAAGCCGATATAGCTGGGATCCTCCACCAGCAAGCGCCGTCCCGGCTCGACCAGCAGTCGCGCCAGCAACGCCAGCACCTGCTGCACGCTGCTGGCGATCAGAAGCTGGTCTGGCTCGCAGGGGGCCGCGCGCGAACGCCGCAGCCACGCCGCGATGGCCGCGCGCGTCTCCAGCGGGCCGAGCAGCGCATCCCAGCGCCCCGCCCGCGCCGCGCTCTCGCGGGCCTGCGTGCGATATTCGGCCAGCGGGTCGGCGGTATCCTGCCAGGCGACGATGCGTCGCCAGCGCGCCCACGGAAAGAGGTCCGCCGCGCCAACGCTGGGCCGGAAGTCGAACTCGCCGCCCGCGCCGCCATCGCCGCCAATCCCCACGCCCATCAGCGTGATGCGCTGGATGCGCTCGGCCCAGGAGGTCAGTGGCGGGTGGCGCGGCGCCTCGCTGATCGGCGCGCCATCAGATGCGGTCGGCGCAGCGGCGCTGGTGTGGTCGGCATCGGCGTCGGCGCGCTCGACTGGCGCGTAGCCCTCGAAGACTGGCGCCACAAATGTCCCCGCGCCGACGCGCCCCGCGACATAGCCCTCCGCTCGCAGCCAGTCGTAGGCGGTGGCGACGGTCAGCCGCGCTACGCCCAGCTCCTGCGCCAGCGCGCGGCTCGGTGGTAGGCGGTCGCCCGCGCGCAGCCGCCCGGAGAGCATCGCCTGGCGCAGTTGGGCGTAGATCTGGCGGGTCAGCCCCTCCGCCGCGTCGCTCGTGCGGTCGAGCGAAATGAGCAGGTCGAGTGTCACACGCTTCATGTGATTGGCCTATCGTCTCTCGCGCCAAATGGCGCTTGCGCCAGTCCAATAGCTTCCAGTACGATACCACAGACGCCGCGCGATCTGGCGGCCACAGTGAGGGAGAGCGGACCAATGGCGATTGACCGGGCGACACAGCCGACTGACCAGGTGACCCACGCGAGCGCGGCGAGCGGCGGCGCGCTGGCCGACCGCGCCGAGCGGAGCGCGCGCTCGCGCATCCGCCGCCACGCCGAGCGCTCGTCGCCGAGCGAGGCCGAGCGCATCCTGGAGGCTGGACGGGTGGCCCACGTCGCCTACGCCCTGAACGGTCAGCCGCATATCATCCCGTTTCTCTACGACTACGCCGACGGCGCGGTCTATCTGCATGGCGCGCCGGGCAGCCGCACGCTGAAGACGCTGCGCGGCGGGACCGAGGTCGCCATCGAGGTGATGCTGCTGGATGGCCTGATCGCCTCGCGCGACGCCGAATCGCACTCCGCGAACTACCGCAGCGTGGTAGTCTATGGCGTGGCTGAGCGCGTGACGACGATGGCGGAGAAGCGCGCCATCCTGGAGCGGATGACGCGGCGCTATTTCGCCGGTCGTGAGGTCGGCGCGGACTACGCGGCGGCGACCGAAAAGCAGCTGCGGGCGCTGGAGGTGCTGCGTGTACGGGTGGCGGAGCTATCGGCCAAGCGGCGCGAGGGTGGCCCGCGCGGCCCGCGCGACGAGGCGCCCGACGACTCGCGCCACACCGCCTTCGTTGTGCAACTCGGCGGGCGCGACAGCTAGGCGCGAGAGCTACGACACGCACGAGGGGGAGTGAGGAGCGCACATGACCAGCCTGCCACAACTGGCGCTGACCGGAATCACCCTAGGCCTGGCCTACGCCGCCGCACCGGGCGTGGTGAACACCGAGACGACGCGACGCGGCTCCGCGCGCGGCTTCCGGGCGGGGTTCGCTGTCGAGACTGGCTCGCTGTTTGATGACCTGCTCTGGGCGGCGCTGGCGCTGGCGGGCGTCTCGCTGACCGCGCGCTTCTGGCCCGTGCAGGTGACGCTGGCAGTGGTCGGCGGCCTCTTCCTGCTGCGGATGGCCTGGCTCGCCGCCCGCGACGCCCTGCGCAAGCGGCGGACGGTCGAGAGCGCGGCGGGGACGCGCGGCGACTTCGCCACCGGCGTCGTCTTTGGCCTGGCGAATCCTGTCGGGCTGGCGTTCTGGTCGGGGCTGGGCGGCGGCGTGGTGGCCAGCGGCGCCAGCGCGGCGGGCTTCATCGGCTTCTTCGCCGGATTCTTCTGCGGCGCGCTGCTCTGGTGCGCGGGGTATAGCGCGCTGGTCGGGTTGGGTCGCCGCTGGGCGCGCCCGCTCGTCTTCCAGTTGATCGACGCCGCCTGCGCGCTGGCCCTCGGCTACTTCGGCGTCGAGCTGCTCTGGACGGGCGCACAGGGCCTCTGGCGTCACGTCAGCGCCACGGCTCGCGCCAGCCTCAGCGTGCGAGGCTGACAGAGACTGGCTCCGCACGGAGCCGTCACCCCTTCCTATGGGCGAAAGGTGGGCGGCGGCGCCTGCCACCAGCTATCGAACGGGCTGTCGTCGTCGTCATCATCGTCCTCGGTGGCGCCGATCTGGATGCCATGCCGCTCCGCCCACCGCGCGTAGCGGGCGAAGAGCCAGAGGATAGCCACGATGGGCAGCACGATCACGCCGAGGAAGACCGCGAGGCTACCCAGCCAGCCCAGCGCATCCTGCATGCTCGCCTCATCCCGCGCTCATCGTCTGTCGCTCGCCTGCTCGCGCCCACCTCAGCGTGTCGCGCCGACGAATGCGCGGGCCTCGCGGGCCAGCGGCAGCCACTCGCCCATGTAGCCCGGCGCGAGGCAGACCCATTCGCGCATCTGGCGGCCATTGTGGCGCGGGTCGAAGCGCTCGCCCGCGTCGGAGGCCACCAGCGCCGCCACTCGCTCGGCGGGCAGCTTCAGCGTGAGGCGCCCACCAGAGAGCATTGCGAAGACCTTGCCACGCGCCTTCAGGGCCGATGCGCCGAACGGGCGGCGCCCGCCCACCGCTGGTGGCGTCACATCCGGGTCGGGCGCGAACTCGTCCACCAGGGCCGCGAAGCGCTCCTCCGGCGACAGTTGTGTCTTGCCCATGGAGGTAGCCTCTCCAGCGCGGGCGCTACCCGCCCGTCACGACCTCAGCCTCGTAATAGGCGACCGCCGAGCCGCCGTCGCCACCCTGGCCGCGCGCGAACCCGTGGCTGGCCAGGAACGAGTCGCTATTGGCCCACGCCTCGAAGGCCGCGCGCGAGTCCCACTTCGATACGGCGTCCAGCGTGCCCTCGCCACGCCACAACTCCAGCGACTGGAAGCCCGCGAAGTCCTTCAGCGAGGCGGCGTTGCGGTGGAAGCCCTCCACCATCCGGTCGATGGCCTGGGCGGGCGCGGTGATGCGATTGACGGCGACAAACATCGGGTGGCTCATCCTTTCCTCTGACGGCGACATCGCTCATTCGCAGTGTAGGCGCTCGTGAGCGCGCGGCGCAAGGGCGCGGCTAGCCCTCCGCTGTTGTGGCGCCCGCCCACGCCAGCCGCCGCGCGATGACCACCCGCTCCGGGTAGTCGCTGAAGAGGCCGTCCACGCCCCACGCGATGAGCTGGCGGATCGTCTGCCAGCGGTTCGCGGTCCAGACATTCACCTGTAGCCCCGCCGCGTGCGCCGCCGCCACCGTCTCCGCCGTCAGGATGCGCGGGTAGGGGTGGATGGCCTCGGCGCCCAGTCCCAGCGCCCGCTCGATCATCGCCGGGCCGGTCCAGGTCCGCTCGCCATACAGCGCGCCGACCCGCAGCCACGGCAGCCGCCGCTTGATGTCCTCCACTGCGGGCAGACTGAAGGATGAGACGAGCAGCCGCGCCCGCAGCGGATCATCCACTGGCGTGGCGGCCAGGCGCTCGGCCACCGCCGCGCTCACCCGCAGCGCCTCGGCGTCCGTCTCGGCCTTCAGCTCCAGGTTGAGCAGCCCGCCGCGCGCCGCCACCAGCGCCAGCGTCTCGTCCAGCGTCGGGATGCGCTGCCCGCCGCCTGCGTCGAGCTGGCGCAGCGCGTCGAAGCTGAGGTCGCGCACGGCCCCGCGCCCGCTGGTCGTGCGGTTCACCGTCCCATCGTGGATGATGACCAGCCGCCCATCGGCGCTGAGCTGCGCGTCGCACTCGATGCCATCGGCCCCCAGGTCGAAGGCCAGCGCGAAGGCCAACAGCGTGTTCTCCGAGGCATGGCCACGCGCCCCACGATGCCCATAGCAGACTGGCGCGGGCGTCTCCGGCGTCATGCGCGGCCTCCTTCGCTGGGTATTGCGCCGCGCGTAGGGCTGGCGGCGTAGCCATCGTAGCACACTCGCTGTGGCGCCCACGATGGCGGGCCAGATGGTACAATCGCCTATGGACAGCGGGCGCGCGACCCTGGCATGGCCTCGCGCGTCGTGTCCACATTCACCTTCACCATCCCATTTCGCAAGAAGAGAGTAGCAACGATGCGCAGTAAAGTGACCGTCGTCGGCGCCGGAAACGTTGGCGCGACGGTAGGCCAGCGGGTCGCCGAGCGCGACTACGCCGACGTGGTCCTGGTTGACGTGATCCCCGATATGCCGCAGGGCAAGGCGCTCGACATCCTCGAAGCTGGCCCCGTGCTGGGCTACGATTCGCTGGTGACTGGCACGAACGGCTACGACGAGACGGCAGGCTCCGACATCGTCGTCATCACCTCCGGCATCGCCCGCAAGCCGGGCATGAGCCGCGACGACCTGATCCGCACGAACCAGAGCATCGTCTCGCAGGTCACGCAGGAGATCGTGCAGCGCTCGCCCAACGCGATCCTGATCTGCGTCACCAACCCGCTCGACGCGATGGTCCAGCTCGCCTATAAGACCAGTGGCTTCCCCAAGCAGCGCGTGCTGGGCATGGCGGGTGTCCTCGACACCGCCCGCTTCCGCACGTTCATCGCGCAGGAGCTGGGCGTCTCGGTGCGCGACGTGCAGGCCTTCGTACTGGGCGGCCACGGCGATACGATGGTGCCGCTGGCGCGCCTCTCCTCGGTGGCGGGCGTGCCGCTGCCCGAGCTGATCCCCGCCGAGCGGCTGGAGCAGATCGTCCAGCGGACCCGCGACGGCGGCGCCGAGATCGTGGCGCTGCTGAAGCAGGGCAGCGCCTACTACGCGCCCTCCGCCTCGGTCCTGCAGATGGTGGACTCGATCCTGCTGGACAAGAAGATGATCATGCCCTGCTCGGTCTACCTCGAAGGCGAGTACGGCATCAACGGCCTCTTCGTCGGCGTACCGGCCAAGCTGGGCGCGAAAGGCGTCGAGGAGGTCATCCAGCTCGACCTGACGCCAGAGGAGCGCGCCGCCCTCCAGAAGTCCGCTGACGCGGTGAAGGAGCTGGTCGGCGTGATGGGCATCTAAGCCTCGTAACCTCACCCCTAAGCCCCGCTCGCTCGCGGGTTCCCCCTCCCAGGGGGAACCGAAACACCCCTCGCCCTCTGGGAGAGGGGCTGGGGGTGAGGGCATGCTATGCCGAGCCGTTGACCAGGCCGCACGCGCTGGAGCCGCAGTGGACGATGACGCCGCCCATGCCGACCGCCCAGACCTCACGCGGCGAGACCGACGCCACGCTCAGCAGCGGTTGGCGTGTGGGGCTATCTACCGCTGTCCAGACGCCATCCCCGTAGCGCCAGAGGACACTGGCGCCCGTTCCAGTGTGTCCAAATGAAGTCCCTTCTAACTTGACACAAGGATTCTGGCGCAGCGGGCAGCGCCTCTCACCGATATTCCAGAATGGGCGCGTCACATGCGCCTATTCGCGGCGCTCGCGGTCTTCGGCCAGGTCCAGCGCCAGCACGCTCGCCAGGATCAGCACATCGTCCGCGCCGGGGGCTGTCTCCACGCCGTAGGTGTCGGTCAGCGAGATCCAGCGCTTCGAGACGGTCGCCACGACGCCGCCCTCGCCCTTCACCTGATACTCGTGGTCGAAGAGATTGCCGTCCATCTCCAGGTCATGCGGGCCGGGGATGTCGATGGTGAAGTGGTCGCCAAGCAGGTTGATGAAATGCTTGCGGACGATGGTCTCGTCCTGGCCGGGACGGTCGATCATGTAGGTTGGCGTCAGCGCGATGAGCTGGCGATTGACGCGCGCCACCTCCTGCCCGCGCATGTCGCGCATGATGAGGGTGTTGCGCAGGCTCAGGACCTTGCCGTCCACCTCATAGACCGGCTGGCCCTGCTCGTCGGTGATCTGTGAGTCTTCGCCGAGGTGAAAGAACTTCTCGCGGATGATGTAGCGCATGGTGTGAATCCTCCTGCCAGGTGATACGGGCGAGAACGGGGCGCGGTTGGGCGCGCTCAGGATGACCAGGTGGCGCCCCGCGCCAATCCTGTGCGCATGCCGCGCTTTTGTTATACAGTATGCGCAGGAACAGGTGGTTCCTTTCCCCGCGCCAATCCCACCCGTCGTTTGGGCCAGTCGTCACTGGCGCCGCAGCCCGCGACATGTCGTCTGGCCCGCTATGTGAAAGGAAAGCGACATGGCAGACATCACGCACCTGGTGGACAAGGCCTACGAGTCCAACAACTTCAGCGAGCTGGCGAATGCCCCGGTGGACGCGCTGGAAGGCGTCTCGGCGGGAGATGCGGAACTGCTGATGAAAGCGTTCAACATCAAGACCGTGCGCGACCTCGGCACCAACAAGTTCTTCCTGCGCGCGCAGGCCATCGTGGCGCTGGAGAAGACTGGCAAGTAGGCGCTTCGGCGCGTTCCCTGGGGTCCGGGCGGGCGAGGCTATCGTCCGGCTGGACCCCTCGTCATATCCGCGTGCGCCCGGCGATGTGGCATGGCGTATGCGTGCTGGCAGCCTCTGAACCACCTGTCGCGGAGGAGCTACCCCCGCGTGAGAAGAGAGGATAACGCATTGGCCAACGAGATAAAACTCCGTGTGCAGCGGCGCGAGGTGACGGGTAAGCACACCAGGAAGCTGCGCGCCGAGGGCCTGACCCCCGGCAACATCAGCGGCGGTGGCAAACCCTCCGTCGCCATCCAGATGAACCAGAAAGACCTGCTCGCCCTCATCAGGCAGCGCGGCACGCCCATCCTGCGGATCAGCGTGGACCCCGGCGGCGGCTCCGACACTGCCCTGCTGGCCAAGGTCGAACGTGACGCTGTCAGCGCGGCGATCCTGCACGTGGACTTCCGGAGGGTGAAGCTGACCGACCCGATCAAGGCGCGCGTACCTTTGCATACCAGAGGCGACGCGCCCGCCGTCAAGGTCTATAATGGTATCCTGCTGCACCTGATGGAGTCGATCGAGGTCGAGGCGCTGCCCGCGAACCTGCCCGACGCCCTCTACATCGACATCAGCGGCCTGACCGAGCTGAACTCCACGCTGACGGCGAAGGAGATCGAGGCGCCCGCGAAAGCCCAACTGCTGATCGCGCCCGATGAGCCAGTCATCACGGTCAAGGCGCCGCGCATCGAGGTGGAAGAGGCCCCGGCGGCGGCTGAGCAGCCAGCGGCGGCGGCTGAGGCGGCGAGCGGGGCCGCGCCCACTGAGGCGGGCGGCGGTGAACCGGCGGAAGAGTAGCCCGCCGACCTCCGCGCTCGCGGGCCGATGGAGTTGATGCGCGGAGGCTGACGCTATGGTCGCTATCGGATGGCTCATCCTGGGCGCGCTGGGCGCCGCGCTGCTCGGCGCCCTGGCGGGCGCGCTGGTCAACGCGCTCGCCGACCGCGTGGTGGGCGTGGATGAGCCGATCTGGAGCGCGACCCAGTGCCGTAAGTGCCTGGCGCCGCTGCCGCCCGCCGGGCCGCTCGCCCTGCGCGAGCTGGTCGCGCCGGGGCGGGTCTGCGCGAATTGCGGCAAGCGCGCTTCGCTGCGCCGTCCGCTGACCCAGCTTGCCCTCGCGCTGCTGCTGCCTGCCGCGCTCTGGCGGGCGCTGGTGGGCGCCCCACCGCGCGCCTTTCCCGGCGTCCTACCCAGCGCGCTACCCACCTGGGCGCTCTTCGCGCTGGCGGCGGCCTCGCTCATCACCCTCGCCTTCATCTTCGTCGTCGATCTGGAGCATCGCCTGATCTACGACCTAGCGATCTTCCCATTGACCATCCTCCTGCTGGTCGTCGTCGGCGTCTTCGACCGCCATCGCTTCGCCACCGTCGCCATCAGCGCGCTGATCTGCGCCGCGATCTTCCTGCTCTTCTACGGCCTCGGCTGGCTGATCTACCGCCAGGAGGCGCTTGGCTTCGGCGATGTGAA
Organism: Ktedonobacterales bacterium; assembly: GCA_036393135.1. GTDB lineage: Bacteria > Chloroflexota > Ktedonobacteria > Ktedonobacterales > JADMIN01 > JAKAIY01. The sequence continues at coordinate 3,164 of DASVWQ010000399.1, read as the reverse complement.
GCTGGCCCTGCTGGTCGGCGCCATCGTCGGCTGGCCCGGCGTCACCACCGCGCTGCTCGTCACCGCCGTCCTCGCCGCGATCTTCAGCCTGCTGCTGCTGGCCAGCGGAGCCGACCGCCGCGCATTCATCCCCTTTGGCGTCTTCCTCACGGTGGGCGCCGCCTTCGCCCTCCTCAGCGCGCCGCTCCCCTGGTAATTGGCCTCGCCGCTGCCCATAGAGCGAACACCTTGCGACCTCACGACGCGCAGGAAGAAGGAATGCGCCCGCTCCATGGAACAAGAGACTGTGAAAAGCCGTCGGGACAGGTAGTCATATCCTCGCGCAGACTTTACTAGAGTCTGTCTGACGGATCGGGCTGGATGTGCTACGCTCGCGGTGAAGTGGTCGAGAGCGAGGGTCATCAGGACCGTCAGCCGTAACATTCGTCCGTCTCCGCACTGCTCCATGCTACAGCGCATAGCCGCGCGACGGGGCAGCGCCTGTGGCACATGGTCAATCCGCGCTAGCACACCGCGCAGACGCTCCCCGCAGCCCATTTCCCGCCCGTGCGCCGCTCCGTGCGGGACTCATTGTGTAGTTTCATCGGCCTATGCAGCGGTCGCCGCATCGCGCTCACGACTTGGTGGCGGATCTCAGCCGAGTGGTCCCACCTGATTGACCTGGATGCTGAATTCTCCAACCGCCCCAGGTGGCACTCCAATCACGTAATGGCCGGGCGCGGCGGGGAAGCCGGTATCAACGCCCGAAAAGGTGGCCGATCCAGGGAATAGCGCCAGGCAGTTCGCCGTTTGGCTGGTGGGCGTGACCGTGGCCGAGCCCGTGATGACGAAGGTCCCCGTTGCTCCCGTCCAGGCAGTGAGGTTGAGACTCTCATGACAGGTGAAGCCGCTCCCGGCAGGACTGTGCACGTACTGGGCGAATTGGCAATCACCGTCGTCGCCAGCAGTCACACCAGCGCGAAACGCGCACCAGCCCCAGAACCCGAACGCCTGGCCGGTGGAAGGAAAGTTGGTCGTGTTGTGGAAGGTCACCTCCCAGTTCGGTTGGCCGTACGCATGCGCTGGGGTGGAGACGGCGGTTACGGCGAAGGCGCCCATCGCGGCGAGCAGCGCGCCAACGAGGAGCGAGCGTACAAGCATCGAGCCCAGCAATGCGCGCGTGTGTGTGAATCGCGTGAAGAGGGTTGCCATGGTGCGTTCTCCCTTTCTGTTGAGCGACAAAGCCTTCGAGAAGGAGCCGACAGAGCCGCGTCCCTGGTGATGCGTGTTGGCTGATCTCTTACATGGTGGTCAGGTGCGCGGAACCAGCCAGTGATGCGCATGACGAAGTGCGTTCGCAAACGCCGGGATTGTGTTGCGGGGTGCTCGGGCGACGGGGAGCCTCGCGAGGATGTGAGCAGGTGGAATGTGCTGCGCTTCGCACGTCATAGCGCGCGACACTACCCTTCGACGTCTTCCACCCCACTTGTCTACAGGATAGTGTAATCATGGATGGCAGGCTGTCAAGCGCTCCATTAATCGTTCCAATGAACTGGGCGCCCTACGATGAGGGGCAGTCCGACGAAGCACGCGTCGAGCCAGAGAACAACGGAGGCGATGAAGATCGTCGCCCGGTAGTTGACCGCGCGCTTCTCGTCGCGCGTGGCGATTCCACGCCACGGCTTGAGCCGATAGATGCAGCGCACGGCCACATTCCGATGGGCATAGATTGCCGGTAACTATTCAGACGGACCAGGAGTAGAATAGCGCCGAGACTCGCATGAAATGCGGGGTTGCGGATGAGTTGCGCGAATGACCGCGGGTGCGCGTCGGCGATTCTCCTTCGAGGCGGCTGCTTGGTCGTAGCCTTGCGCAGTGTGACGTTGGGCCAGATATCCCGGAACCCGTGGCTTTTTCGCCCCTGGCGCGCGAACACTGGCCGCTGGCTCGATTCTGGGTCCGCCTGAATAGTTACGATTGCCTTGTTGCAGGCGAGCGGACGTCCTGGACGAGCCGCCCTCCTCAGCGCGCCGCTCCCCTGGTAATCGCTCGCGCCGCCGCTATATTCGAATTTCTTGCCGCCTCGTAACTCACCTCGCACAGAGAGTGAGCCACCGTATGTCGCGTTACAATCGCATGTGTCGAGAAGACTCTCGCCTGCTCTGGCCTTCAGACAAGGACTGGAAACTGGCGCGCTCGCTTTAGCGTCAATCCAGAAAGAGTGAGGCCAACGCGCCAACCGCAACCGTCAAGCGAAGGAGATCACGATGGAAAGACCGCATGGGCGAAGAATGAACATTGGGAGGAAGCGCCTCCTGCTGGCTATCGTCGTGCTCCTGTGTGTATTCCTGGGATTTGAGATCGGTGTGCGTTTGCTGCCTGCGGACACCGTTCAATACAGCATCGAAACCATCAACCCCGCCGGCCCCGACACTACCGTCAGCGGGACGGTCACTAACCCGGCGACCATTGCCCGCTGGCGCGCCGCTATGACTGCGCAACCCAACGAGCCACTTATCGAGAGTTACCTGGCGCGCTGGCAAGGAGTTGGCTGCTCGTCAGGAACAATCTACAATGCGAGCTACAACTTCACATGGCATGGCCTACCAGTGGAAGTTGTCTCCGTAGTGCCAAGTTGTCTGGGTGGCTACCAGGTATCCAGCGGCGGGATTCCTGGCTGGAGCGCCTACATCATTTATCCGCTACCACAGCCCAAGCCCTAATCCATGCGGATCCGCAGGCGCCGATGCCACGCCTGACGCTACATAGCGCGCCGCTGTCTAGGTGATCGCTCCTTCGCGTTCCGATATATCGAATTTCATGTACACCCCTTGCATTTGGCTGGACATCCCGCTATTATTTATCCAGACAGTTAATTACGCTCTCCCCTCACCAGACACCGCCGTCGTGGCCAGGGCTGACGCAGACCACCCCGCGTAGCCACCCGGCGAAGCCGCCGCGCGCGGGCCAACCACCGCTAGCACACACTGATGCGCCTGGGCGCCGTGATGCGCCCGGAGGAGACGATTCGCATGGCGCGCAAACCAGCGCCGCCGGGGAGTGATCGCCGCCAGCAGATTCTCGAAGCGGCGCTCGATCTCTTCTCGGAGCAGGGACTCGCGGGGGCGACGTCCAAGGACATCGCCGAGCGGGCCGAGGTCACGCATGGCCTGATCTACTTCTAT
>DASVWQ010000398.1:0-3562 GCA_036393135.1 Ktedonobacterales bacterium | reverse complement strand
TGGGAAGGGCTTGCGCGGCTCCTCCTGAAGCGGTGTAACGGGAGCGGACGGCTGGAGCAGCGTGTCGCGCACGACGATATAGTGCGCCATGCGGTTCTCCTGAAGCTCGCGTCGGTAGGCGCTGGGCGGCCAGGCGGTAGTGTACGCGAGGCGCTCGACCTCGACGATGCGCGGCAGGTCGGCCATCGTCATGTCGTCTACTCTATAGCGCATGCGTCGCCTCCTCACCTCCGGTCCGCTGGTCCGCCAGGCCCGCTGGAGACGCTTCCGCACGCTTGCTGGATGTGATGGCCGGGCGGCGCACATAGAGCGGCTCCAGCGCGCGTGGATCGTCAGCGGCGCCGCGCTCGACTCGCGCCTGCGCCAGTTCTGCCAGCCAGACGCCGCGCCGCGCCGTCAGTGGCGAGGTGAACCGCGCCCGCTCGCCCAGCGCCGCCCGCAGCGCGTCCTGTGTCTCCGCGCGCCACTCGCCCGCGAAGAGCGATCGCCCGCTGATCTGCGCGGCAAGATCGGCTGGGGTGAGGATGTGATAGCCAGCCACGTCGTCGCGCCCGTCAGCCCCATATGCTGGCTGCGGCGCCCAGTCCGCGGCCTCCACGACGGGCAGGTAGCGCGCGGCGAAGACTTCGCCACGCCCGGCGTCCAGCAGCGCCCAGATGGGGTCGGGCGTCAGACGCGCGCCCCAGGCGATGGCATCCAGTGTCGGGACGCCATAGAGCGGGACATCGAGGGCGAAGGCCAGCGACTTCGCGGTGGCCAGCGCGACCCGCACGCCGTTGAAGGAGCCTGGCCCCAGCGCGACCGCGACGCCATCCATTTGCGCCACCGTCACGCCCTGCCCGGCCAGCAGCCGGCGCGCCCGTTCCAGGGTCTCAGAGCCGTGGCGCTGGCCGACGCGCCAGTTCAGCTCGGCGAGCAGCGTGTTGTCGTCGGTGAGCGCGAGGCTGGCGAGAGTGGTAGAGGTGTCGATGGCGAGCAGCATCAGGCTATGACTCCTCCGCCGCAGCGCGCTTCCAGGCGGCGAGCAATGCCAGGCCGCGCGGCCCCACGCCTGACGCCTCGATCAGTCGCGCGTCGCGGTTAGCGCCGTTATCCGCGCGCAGGTGGATGCGCACGTAGTTTGCTGGCCACGGCGTGATGTCTGCGCCAGGCGTCACGCCCCGCTCGGCCCACTCAACCACGCAGACGCCATCGCCTGCGAAATACTCCTCGAAGCCAAGCGCGTAGACCTCATCAGGGTCGTCGATGCGATAGAGGTCGAAGTGGTAGAGCGGTAGCCTGCCGACATATTCTTTCAGGATGGTGAACGTGGGGCTATTGATGACTCCCGCGACGCCGAGGCCTTTGCCGATGCCCTGCGTGAGGGCGGTCTTGCCAGCGCCGAGCGCGCCCTCCAGCAGGATGACATCGCCCGCAGCGAGCAGCTTGCCAAGCGCCTGGCCCAGGCGGCGCGTTGCGGCGAGGCTCGCGCTGCGCATGCGGACGACGCTGGAGGCGGCGCCTGGCGCTCCACTACATCCGGTGCTCGTTCCTGGGCCTGGCATACTCATCCACTCTGCTCGCCGCGTCATCGTCGCTGGGCGCCGCGCCAGCGCACGCAGTCCGCATTATACCACCGCTGGCGCGGGCGGTTAGCGGTCAGGCGAGGCGAGCGCCGCACGATGAGCAGAAGCGCGCCGATGTGGGCATGCGGGCGCCGCAGGTGGGGCAGGCTTTCTCCGGCCCCGCGACGCCGACGCTGTAGGGCGCCGCTGTCGGCTGGTACTTCCCGGACTGAATTGTCTGGATGGCGGCCTGAGCGCGCTTGACCTCACCTTCCATCGCCGCCAGTCGGTCCGCGATGGCCTTCAGCGCGGGCTGCATTGGCTCGTTGCGGCGGGACAACTCCGTGACGGTCCCCGCAAGCTGGTCGAGCAGGGAGGCGCGCTCCCGCTGGAGCAGGCCGAGTTCGCGCTGGATGGCGGCGATCCGCTGGTTGCGCTCGGCCTCCCATGCGGCGCGGCTCATCATGGCGCCCGCCGCGCGCTTGGCGTTGTCAAACATATCCTGCATCGCTGTCTCCCTCGTCGCTCGCTTCCGCGCCGCTCATTCCTCCGGCTGGATGGCGCCGGGATAGTGGCGCGTCTCCAGATGCGCGCCATTGGGCGCGAGCCGCACCGCCAGCACGTCCAGCCGATAGGGGCGTTGTTCGGCCCCTGTCTCCATCAGGTAGGTCTGCATGGTCAGCAGCAACTTGCGCTGTTTGGCGCGCGTTACGGCCTCCTCTGGCTCGCCCATCGTGGCGCTGGTGCGAGTCTTGACCTCCACGCCGATGATCTCACCATCGCGCTCGGCGATCAGGTCAAGCTCACCGCAGGGGCGTCGCCAGTTGCGCGCGAGAATTGTGTAGCCTGCGCGTCGCAGCCAAGTCGCCGCCAGGTCCTCGCCCCGCTTGCCGATGGCCCCGCTACGCGCGTTCTGGTTCGCCATACGCTCACCCTCGCCTGTTGATACGTTGCGCCCCGCCTCTGAGTGGCGCCGCGAACGCCGCCCGCTCTTGCGCTCAGTGTAGCACCGAGGCGCCCATCCCCAGCGGGGTCGCCCAGCGTGTATGCTGGGAGTGTAAGCCGCTGGGGCGCCGGACGAAGGGGGAAGAGCGATATGCCTACCGCGCGAGAAACGCTGGTGTTTGTTCATGGGTCGGGGGATTCCGCGCAGGTCTGGGGACCGCTGATTGCGCTATTGCCAGGCTATGCTTGCGTCGCGCTCGATCTGCCGGGGCATGGCGCGCTGGTTGCGGAACCTGGGCCAACGGAGATGGGCGTCGCCGAGTATGCCACCTTCGTCCGCGCGGAACTGGCGCGGCGCGGGCTGACGGCGCCGACGGTGGTGGGCCACTCGCTGGGCGGCGCGGTCGCGCTTCGTCTCGCGTTGGATGCGCCGGAGGTGGTCGGCAGGCTGATTCTGGTAGGGTCGGGCGCACGGCTGCGAGTGGCGCTGTCATACTTAGAGGCGGCGCGGGTCGATGATCCGCAGGGCCAGGCCGCCATCACGCGGGTTGCCTTCGCAGAGGAGCACGCGGCGCAAGCCGACGCCTGGCAGGCGGAACGTCAGCCCGCCGCGCCCGGCATGCTGTACCGTGATCTGGCTGCCTGCGACCGCTTCGACGTGTTGGCGGAGGTTGGGCGCATCTCAGCGCCGACCCTTCTGATTGTCGGCGCGGGTGACCGCATGACACCGCCGAAGTACTCGGAGTATCTGCGCGCGCAGCTACCCAACAGCGCGCTCGCCATCATCGCTGACGCAGGCCACTACGCGCAGCTTGAGCAGCCGCGCGCGGTAGCCGACGCCATCCGCCAGTTCATTGGCTGAGGGCGGTAGCTCAGGCGGCGGCCTTGACGTAGACGCTGTTGGGCGCGAGGATGCCGATGGCGGTCAGCAATTGGGTGTCGCTAGACGCCAGCAGCGCCTTCTGGTCGGTGTTCGTCTCGTTGGCGACTAGCGGGACCAGCGGCGAGACGTTAGCTGGCAGCGCTACTATGGTGTCCGGCGTATAGCCCTTGCCATAGATCGACTCGCCATT
>DASVWQ010000397.1:0-2872 GCA_036393135.1 Ktedonobacterales bacterium | reverse complement strand
ATCCAGCTCGGCCAGGTTCTTCGCCCGCGCCTCCGCGAACGCCGTCAGCAGGTCGGTGAGCGGCCAGTCACGATACTTGTCGAACATGGCGGCGCGGTTCATCGAGTGAAAGGGCCGCGTTTCGCCGTCTTCGAGGATGATCTGGGCGCGTACCAGCCAATCGGTCTCCTCGGCGTTCAGCAGATGCCCGACGACGGCGTAGGCGCTCCAGGTGTCCGGCCCCTCCGTGCGCATCGTCCAGGCGTCGGGCAGTCCACCCAGCAACGCCGTCAGCGTTGCTGGTGTCCGGCGCAGAAGAGCGACCGCCTCATCATACTGATAGTCCATGCGAGAGTCCTCTCTGTTGGCAATCGTGAACTGGTGATAGGCCCGCTGCCATCGTACCGCATACCCGTCGCTTGCGCCTACCTCGCGCAACACTGTGCGCCTGCCCGCTACCTCTGCTATACTGCCAACGGATGTTTCACGTGAAACATAGCGGCTCAAGATGGAGTATGGGCAATGGACGAGAGCGACTTCTTCGCCGAGCAGTTCCGGGTGACGCTCAACCAGATGCGCTATATGGCGCGACTGGTACCCGTAGCCCGCCGCTATCTCCGCCCGCCGTTTCATAACGCCGAGTGGAGCGCCGCCCGCGAGATCTACCACCTGGCGCTCTATGAGGAGAGTGTGGCGCTGCCCAGTATGCGCCTCTGGCTCGATGGTCCGCCGGTGGATGACTCCGTGTTTCTGAACGAGGACGCGCTCTGGGAGTCGGAGGGTCAGCAGATCGACTATTCCGCGCTGCTGCGGCGGCTGGCGGACGTGCGTGAGGAGCAGATCTTGCTACTGCCATCGCTTGCCGGGCAGTGGGACGAGCCGCGCGAGACCGTCTGGACTGTGCCGGAGTTAGAACCGCGCACACTGCATTGGGTCGTCACCAAGACCTGCCAGCATACGTTCGAGCATATCAGCGCCGTCGCCCGTATCGCGCTCTTCTGGGATCACGCTGCTCTGCGCATGCGACAGCAGGAGGCCAGCGCCGGAGCGTAGACACGCGAGCGGCGCCACGCTCCCGGATGGCGAGAACTGGCGCCGCTCACGGTGGGGTATAGCTTCCGCCGTCTAGCTGCCGATTGGCTCGGCCGACTCGGCCAGCGCGTCGGCCTCTGCAGGCTCCCTAGCGTCGGGCGTGCGAACGGTCCGTGCGATGAGCGCCACCGCCGGAGTCAGCGCCAGCCCCGCCACCACCAGCGCCGCTGGCAGCGAGACCGCCGAGCCAATCGCGCCGACGGCCGGGCCACCCGCGATCTGGCCCAGCGCATCGGCCTGCCCCTCCAGTGAGAGGACCGTCGCGCGCGTCGCTGGCTCAGTGTGCTGGTTGAGCCAGGCGGTGTAGAGCGGACTCGATACGCGGCGCACGACGTTGACCACCAGGTACATTGCCGCCGCGAACCAGAAGGCGCCCGCCAGCCCAAACGCCACCATCCCAACAATGATGACCACGGTCAGGGCGAGCAGCGTGCGGGCGACGGCGCGATGGCTATTGACATCTACCCGCCTGCGCGCTAGCTCGGTGGCCAGCAGCCCCAGCAGCAGGATGCTGGCCGAGAAGACGCCGAACCACACCACCGGCTGGAATGGGCCGAGTGGCGGCAGCCCGGTATCGAGCAGAAAGTGCGCGTCGCCGAGCCGGTCGAAGCCCTCGCTCGACAGCCCGCCGAACAGCTCGATGCCGAGGATCAGCAGCAGCGTGGGGCGGGAGAGCAGCAAGCGCCAACTCCGCTGGAGGGTCCCACGCAGGTCGGCCAGCCGCGCGACGCCGACGGCCTCGGCATGGGAGCGCGGCGACTCGCGCATGACCAGCGCCACGAGGCCCGCCAACCCCAACGCCAGCAGGCCCGCCAGCTCCAGTGGCGCGTTGAGGCGCCAGCTCGCCAGCGCCACGCTACCGCCCACGCCGGCCAGCCCTGCGATCATGCCGACCTGCTGAGCGCGCAGGAAACCCCGGTTGGCGCGCTCCACCCCCACCTCGTCGCTGATCCAGGCTTCTTCGGCGCCGCTGATGAAAGTGTAGCCCGCGCCCCAGAGGACCTGCGCCAGCAAAATCGGCCCGAAGCGCGGAAACAGTCCCTCCAGCAGGAAGCCCGCGCCAGTCAGCGCGACTCCCAGGATGACTGAGCGGCGGCGGCTGAAGACATCGGCCAGCGCGCCGGTGGGAATCTGCAAGAGGAAGATGGAGCCTTCGAGCGCCGTCCCCACCAGCGTCAGTTGCAGCGGGTCCAGCCCCGCCGCCTGCACCCGATAGATGGTTGTTACCGTTCCATAGAGCGCCATGAGCAGCGCGAGCGCGCCCTCCAGCCCCAGATAGACGGCCATCGGGCGGTTTCTGATATGTGAAAGCATGCGGTCCATACCCATTCACTCGAAACGAAGGATTGCGTCTCGTTGGGGGTTGGACGTAGCGGCAAACGCCAGCGGCGCGGGAGGTCGCGCCGTCGAAGAGGCTGGCGGTAGCGTGGGCGGTTGTGAGGGGCGAATGGCGTCGGGGACGGTTAGCGCATCCCCGCTAGCTCCGAGTGCGGTGGGCCAGATGCGCCCCGCGAACGCCACGCGGCGCCGCTACGTCACACAGGGAGAAGACTGTCATTCGGTTGAACCTTTCATCTGGCTCCGACATCGCGGATGCCCATGAGCATGTGTGCAACTGGATACACCGCGCCAGATTCTCTTGCCGCGCGGTCGCAAAGCACTATAACTCGCTGCGCCTGTCCGCGTCAATCGTCCGAAGCGCTGGTTCACATGCGGCCCTGCTATATGTTTCACGTGAAACACAGAGTGAGGCGGCGCCATCGCCACTCAGGTGACGAGCGTCGGCGCCGCCGTATAGCGT
>DASVWQ010000396.1:0-6183 GCA_036393135.1 Ktedonobacterales bacterium | reverse complement strand
TGCCGCTGCTGTGGGCCTACCAGCGGCTCGGCGGCGCGCGGCTGGCGCATTCGTCGCTGGGCCTGCGGCTGCTCTCGCCGCAACTCCGCGCGATGGAGGCGATGGCCCCGCAGGCCGACCTGCGCGCCAGTGAGCCGCTGCTGGAGGTCATCCCCGCGCGTAGCCAGGTGCGGCGGCGGGTCGGGCTGTTGCTGGGCTGCGTGCAGCGGGTCTTCTTCGGCGATGTCAACGCCGCCACCATCCGTACACTGACGGCGGAGGGCTGCGAGGTCGTCATCCCGCGCGGGCAGGGCTGCTGCGGCGCGCTCTCCATCCACGTCGGGCGCGACGAGGAAGGACTGGCCTTCGCGCGACGGCTGATCGACAGCTTCGAGCGCCACGACCTCGACGCGATTGTCGTCAATGTCGCGGGCTGCGGCTCGAACATGAAGGACTTCGGCTACCTGCTGCGCGACGACCCGCGCTACGCCGCCCGCGCCGCCGCCTTCGCCGCGAAGACCCGCGACATCTCGGAGTTTCTGGCGGAGTTGGAGCCCATCGCGCCACGGGCGGCCATCGCCGCGCGCGTCGCCTACCACGACGCCTGCCATCTCGCCCACGCCCAGGGTATCCGCAAGCAGCCGCGCGCCATTCTGGAGGCGATCCCCGCGCTGGAGGTGGTCAGCGTGCCAGAAAGCGAGATGTGCTGTGGCAGCGCGGGCATCTATAACCTCATCGAGCCGGAGCCGGCGGCGGCGCTGGGCGAACGCAAGGCCCGCAATGTGCTGAGCGCGCAGCCCGACGCGCTGGTGGCGGCGAATCCCGGCTGCCTGCTCCAGATCACGACCGCGCTGCGCCGACTGGGGGCCGATGTGCCAACGCTCCATCCCGTCGAGCTAGTGGACGCCTCGATTCGCGGCGTCATCCCGCCCGCGCTGGCCAGGGTCGGCAAGGGCGTCGCGCGGATCAGCTGAGGGCAGCGAGCGGGCGAAATGCGCATCGTTGGGCGCGCAAACTGGCCGCAATTGTGCGAATGTGTGCGCCAAACTGACTGGCGCGGCGTGGGACGCCGCTTGAGTTGATGAGGGACATAGCGTGATGGCGCGCAAGACACACGACGACCTGGCCGACGATACCGTGAGTGACCGCCCGCGTGCGCGCCCGGCGTCTGCGCCCGTCGCTGACCCTGCGCTGGATGAAATGAGCGATGACGCCGTACTGGCGCGACTGCCGCTGGCCAGTGTGCTCGAGGCGATGCCCGACGCGGTGAGCGTCTATCACCCCAGCGGACGCGCTATCTTCCTCAATAGCGCCGCGCATCGGCTCTTCGACGGGGACGGCGCCCATCTGCGGCCGCGTGACGCGCGGGGTCGGCTGCTGCCGCTGGAGCGCTGGTATGTGGCGCGACTGCTGCGCGGCGAGACGATCACCAGCGACCAGCCCGCCGAGGCCCACATCAGCCAGCCGCACGGCCACACGCGCTACATCAGCGTGACGGGCGCGCCCATCATATCGCCGGAGGGCGCGGTTCTGGGAGCCATCGCCATCGCCCGCGACGTGACCGACCTGCACACGCTCAAGCATCGCACGCAGGAATCGCTCGAGGCGCTGCTGGAGATGGCCGAAGCGGCGGTCACAGTGACGGCGCCGGGCGGCTCGGCTACCTCCGTCAGAGGAGTGGGGATGCGGCTGATCGAGCTGTCGCGGCGAGTGCTGGGCTGCCAGCGCATCGCCATCGCCGTGAGCGATCCGGAGACTGGCGTCATACGACCACTCGCGGCGGTGGGGATGCGGGCGGGCGAGGTGCGGCGCTGGTTGGCGGGGCTGACCGGCGCGCCGCGACCCGGCGCCGGGGCCACACTGGCCCCTGAACCCACGATTCTGCGCCGACTGCGCACTGGCGAGGCCCAGGTGTTCGACTTGCGGGGGCCGCGCTTCCGCGCCGTGAGCAGCGACTTTGGCGCCCGGACAGCGCTGGTTTCGCCAATGCTGATCGCCGAGCGGCTGGTTGGCTACATCGCGCTCGACTACTCCGACGAGCCACATGAGTTCACCCCTGAGGAGCTGGATTTGGCCTCAGCGGTCTCGAAGCTGGCCGCGCTGGTGATTGACCGCGATCGCATCCTGCGCGAGCGCTCCGCGGCGGAGGCGCAACTGCTCGCGCTGGAGCAGGCCAACCAGCGCATGAACGAGTTCCTGGGCATCGCGGCGCATGAGCTACGCACGCCAATCACCGTCATCAAGGCCAACCTGCAAATGCTGTCGCGCCGCTCGGCCACCATCAGTGAGCGAGTCGCCACGAGTGAGCGCCTCGTCGTGGAGACCTCGCGGCTGGAACGCTACACCGAACTCCTGGCGCGCACCGAGAAGTCGCTGACCCGCCTGACGCGCCTGGTGGATGACATGCTGGATGTATCGCGGGTGCGCGCGGGCAAGCTGGAGATGCGGATCGAGCAGGTCGATCTGGCCGACATCACGCGCGACGCGGTGGAGGAGCAGCGGATCGCTGAGCCTGGGCGCACGATCATGCTGGAGGCGCTGGTCAGCGGACCCCTGCCTGTCTGCGGCGACGCCGAGCGCCTGGAGCAGGTCGTCACGAACTACCTGACCAACGCGCTGAAGTACTCCACCGATACGGCGCCCGTGCGCGTGCGGCTCTGGCGCGATGGCGCGAGGTACTATGTCGGCGTCACCGACGAGGGGCCAGGCATCCCGCCGGAATTTCAGGCGCAGGTGTGGGAACTGTTCCAACGGGCGCCGGGCATCGAGGTAGTAAGTGGGTCGGGCATTGGCCTGGGGCTGGGCCTGCACCTCTGCAAGACGTTGATCGAGCGGCAGGGCGGGCAGGTCGGCGTGGCGAGCGAGCCGGGCCAGGGGTCCACCTTCTGGCTTAGCCTGCCGCGCTGCGACGAAACCCCCGTGAGCGACGGCGCGTCGCGCCCAGATGATGAGAGGAGTGATCCGCATGACCTCACGTGATGCGCTGATTCAGGACGAGGTGGGGCTGCACGCGCGCCCGGCGGTGCTGTTTGTCAAGACCGCCAATCGCTTCTCCTCGCGCATCACCGTGCGCGCGGGCGAGAAGCAAGCCGACGCCAAGAGTATCGTGAAGGTGTTGGGCCTGGGAGCGCGCAAGGGCGTGACCATCACCATCAGCGCGGAGGGCGCCGACGAGGCCGAGGCCGTCGCCGCGCTGGCGGGATTGGTCGAGCGCGACTTCGCTGAGGAGTAGCGCGGAGTCGCGTTGGCTCAGGCGTCGATCCGCTTGGCGCGCCAATAGCGGCGGTTGCCCAGCGCGTCGCCCGGCTCGTTGGCGCTGGTGGCCACCCAGCCCGCGTGGTGCAGATGGTTGAGCGCCTCCAGCACGATGAAGGGGCGCGACGACTCGGCCAGTTCCGGGTGGCGCGCCTGAAGCGCCTCCTGCGTCTCGCTGAGTGTCAGGCCGCCAGTTTCCGGCAGCAGGACGTAGATCATGTCGGCGAGGCGGCGCTGGGCCTCGGCCTGTGGGTCGGGCACGGCGCCTGGCTGCGATCCGCCCGACGCCCAGGGCCTGCTTGCGCCCGCCAGCGGCTGCGAGGGTATCGAGGACCCGGAGATCGGCGCGAAGCGGATGGCGAAGGCGCAGACCGTGCCGCCACGCTTCATGCAGGATTCCTCAACCACCTGGACGCGTTCACCATAGCGCTCCGCCGCGCCGGCGATGGAGCCACGCAGCAGGTCGCAGAGCTTGCGCGGGCTATCGTAGTACAGGTAGAGGCCGTTATCGTCGCCGGGCATCGCGTCATAGCCGAAGAGCGGTGGCGCGATGCCTTCGCTCGCGTGGGCCATCTGCGCGTGCGCGCGGCTCATCGTCAGTAGGAGGTCGCGGGCGCCACTCACCTGATCGAGCAGGTACGAGCAGAGGCGGCTCGTTAGCCCGTTGATGATGAAGTAGCGCCCATACTCGTAGAGCAGCGTGTCCACGGGGACGCGGGTGAGGTCATGGGCCGCCGCGACGCCCGCGATCAGCAGCGCGTCATCGTAGACGCGGCTGGTGAGCGGCGCATCGCTCGGCGATTCGTTGATGCGACGGCGGTAGTCACTCAGGGTCGAGGTCCCGAAGCGCTCCGCCAGATACTTTTCCCAGGTGACGAAGATAAGCCCATGCATGATATGCCCCCATGCCACAACCATGTTGTACTCATGCAGCTTCCTCACCTGCTGGCCCTCGCCGTTCCTCCTCGTGCGCGTGCCGTCACGCGACATATATACTTTCCCATCCGATGCTGTCAGCATACAAGCTATCACCCAAATGGGCATGCGCCTTTATGCCGGATCGGGGCTGGCGGGCGGCGTGAGCAGTCCCTGCTCCAGCATCGCGGTGAACATCGCGGCGATACGCTGGTGGGTGTAGGCGCCGTCGGGCTGGTACCACTGCGAGAGCCAGTTGCACATGCCCAGCAGGCCAAACGTGGCGATCTTCGCGTCTATTGCGCGGCTGAAAACGCCCGCCGCCTGCCCCTCCTCGACGATCTGCTCGAAGTAACGCTCGTAGACCTTCTTGCGCAGGACGATCTCGCGAGCGAAGGGGCCGGTGAGGTGTGGATGCTCGCGGTAAAAGACGGTCATCGCCGGAGAGCGGTTGGCGGCGACCGAAACGTGGTGGGCGATGGCGCGGGCCAGCTTCTCAGTGGGAGGCAGCGGCGCCGCCACAATCTCGGCCAGCGGCTCCTCGCTGGCGGCCAGCACCATCAGGTAGATGTGGCGGAGGATGTCCTCTTTGTTCTTGATGTGGTAGTAGAGGGCGCCTTTCGTCGCGCCGAGGCGCTCGGCGATGTCGTCGAGGCTGGTCGCGCCGAAGCCCTTGCGCGCGAAGAGCTCGGCGGCGGCGCTGACGATGGCCTTCTGGGTCAGGCGGGCGCGGCGCGGCGCATTTGACCGGTCGGTCTTTTTTCGCGGGGCCGTCGTGGCGCTCTCGTCAGCTACCATTGTTGCGCCTCCTGGCATGCAGTTCGCCTTGCCCTGAGCATACCGGAGTGGTGGGCGCGCTGTCAATCCAGGCAGGCTCATGCGGCCAGAATAGATCAGCGGCGCGGTGTATCGATGCTGAGCCTGTGCAGCCTCGCGCACGGAGCCAACACAATCGCGCTCCAAAGGCGGCGCAAGCTATTGACACACAAGGCGTGTTCAGGTATCTTTCTACCAGTTGTTCAAATTTGTGGCGCGACTGCCAGGCGCGGCCTCCTCCGGCGCGGCGCCGTCAGCGCGCGAGCAAGGAGCATACCCGCTATGGCGACTGTCATGGAAAGCGCGCCGCAGACCGAAGAGGCTGTCATGGAGCGCCTGCGCAAGGGGCAGATGGTCGAGGGCATCGAGCATATGAGCCCGCAATACCTCGAAGGCATCAAGCGCATCCTGACGGTCTCAGCGGATACGGAGCTGATCAGCGCGCCCGCCTACTACCACGCCGCTGTGCATGCGCCCTCGCTCAACGCCTTCGGCTCGGCGCTCTCCATTATCCAGGATGAGCTTGCCCACGCCCACATCGCCTACCGCCTGCTGCGCGACCTCGGTGTGGACTCCGATGCGCTGATCTTCGAGCGCGAGCCACGCAAGTTCAAGTACCCTTACGCCTTCGATGTGCCGCTGGATAGCTGGGTCGAGATGATCGTCGCCAATGCCTTCTATGACCGCGCGGGCTACACGCTGCTGGGTGATGTGCATCACAGCACTACGTTCGGCCCGTGGAAGCGCGCCCTGGTCAAGGTGGACAAAGAGGAGACGTTCCACCTGCGCCACGGCGAGCAGAACATGCGCAAGATCAACCAGACCGCCGCTGGCCACGACGAGCTACAGGCGGCGGTGGACTGGATGTTCCTGCTGACGGTCGAGTTGTTTGGCCTGCCTGACGACCTGAAGAAGCACACCGAGCAGCTTGGCTACGGATTCAAGGGCAAGAGCAACGATGAGCTGCGCCAGACGTGGATGTCCACCGCCCTCCCGCTCTGCGACGAGCTGGGGCTGAAGGTTCCCGCGCACTTTGACGCCGAGCAGGGCAAATATGTCGTGCATGACCCGTTCCCGGCGCATTTCGACGCGAAGAACAAGCGCTGGGAAGGCGCGTGTACGTGGGATGACGTGCTGGCCCGCTGGAAGGCGCGCGGCCCCGCCAACGAGGAGTTCGTCGGCATGGTGCAGCGCGGCAAGCGCGAGATGATCCGCCTG
>DASVWQ010000395.1:0-3423 GCA_036393135.1 Ktedonobacterales bacterium | reverse complement strand
GGCGCGCCACCAGCCGCAAAGGCGAAGAGGCTGGCGAGCAGCGTCACGCACAGCGCGCAGCCCACCCCGACGCCCGCCATTGCCCAGCGGCGCCGCCCGGCGCTCTCCCTTCCGCTCACCATTGCGTCATCCTCCCGCGCGCTCACGTGGCGCCGCGCGTCATTGCCACTCGACGCTATTCACCATCTGGTCGTAGTCCTGGTTCGGCACGACGCTGGGGTCGGGGCTGTTGGGGTCCAGCGGACTCAGGGCGATGAAGACGAGGCCCGTCGAGCCGCGCACGCTGGCCATGAAGTCCAGATAGACGAGCTGATCGGGCGCGTTGGCCTGCGTCACGCTGGCGGCGTAGGCCTCGCCGCTGCCCGCCACATAGCCGATCTCCGCGCCGTTGATTGGCCCCTCGTCCTGCGTCCCGGTGAACTGGCCAGAGTTGAGCTGGCTATTGATGGCTTTCGAGAGCAATTGCTGGCTCGTCTCACCCGCCGGCGCCTGGACGCTCGCGAAGAGCACACTGATCTGGCCAAGCTGGCTCTGCGCCACCAGCGTCACACTGTTGCTATCATGCGAGTCCACCGACCACGGATCGAAATAGGTGACGCTGAAGCCCTGGAGCGACATCTGGTGGTTGGCTGTGTTGAGGCGGCCAGGCGGCGGGCAGTTGGCCGGGCAGGGGGTCGGCGTGTCTTGCGCCACTGGTATCGGCTCGCTACAGGCCAGCAGCGCCGCCGCGAGCGCCGCGACGGTCAGGATCAGGCTGAGCGTGGGCCAGCGTCTGCGCATGATCATTGCGCGCCCCCTTCCTGCGGCTGGGGCGTGGCGCTGGCGGCCCTCGCCCGCCGCGCCGCCCGCTTCGAGCCAGCGCGCAGGGCGATGCCGCAGTGCGAGCAGAACGCCAGGTCCGCCGTCATCTGCTGGCAATTCTGGCAGCGGACAAGGCCCGCCGCGCCATCCGCCTCGGCGCCCTTCTCCAGCAGGCCGAGGTGCAAGCTCACCCGCGCAAGCAGCAGCATCACGGCGGCGGCCAGCGCGTACCAGATGAACGAGCGAATCTGGCCGGGAACCAGGTCGGTCAGCAGGCTGGGGATGGCCTGCCCCAGCGCCGCCGCCAGCAGCGCGAAGGGCAGCGCGGTGGCGAGCGTGCGGGGACGCTGGCGCACGCGGGGATCGCGCCGCAGCCAGAGCGCCGCGCAGATCAGCCCGGTGGTGGCGGCGTAGAGCAGCGGCGTGATCAGCGTGACCCGCAGCGCGGGCGCCGCCCAATCCAGGAAGCCGCCGCCAGCCTGGAGCGGCCCGCGGATGATGTACCAGCTATAGACGACGCTCTGCGCCGCCGCGAAGCCCAGCGCCGAGGCCACGCCAAACACCAGGCCATCCAGGATGTCGCTGAAGCGAGGGCGCGCGAAGTAGAGGATCAGCGGCCCCACCAGCATCAGGAGTTGGCCCAGCAGTGGCAGCGCGACGCCACTGAGCAGGATGTAGTTTGCGCTGGGGCCGCCAGACAGGCTCAGCCCACGCTGGCCGATCAGCGTGCGGTAGAAGAGCAGGCTCATCCCCGCGCCCAGCAGCGCCCCGGCGATGAAGGTGAAGGCCAGCACGACGACCGGCTCATCCTCATAGACCGCGACATCATAGAAGTAGATCAGATAGAGGATCGGCAGCAGCGCGGCGCCGAGCACGATGGCGATGGGGGCGTAGCGTCCCAGCGCGATGCCCACCACGACCAGCACGCCGATGCCCAGCGCCCAGCGCGCGACCGTCGCCCGGCGCGGCGGCAGGTGGGGGAAGATTGTGGTGATGAGGGCCGGGGTAAAGACGGACTCGCGTGGGTCTGCCGCGTAGGCGTGGGCGCGCATCCGTCCAGCATGATGTTTGGGTATACCCGCGTCGCCCTGCGGCAGCCGTGCGCCACAGAAGCCGCAATAAGCGCCGGGCGGCGTTTCGCGCCCGCACTGGGGACATCGCATGCGCCATCCCTCCTCACTGGCAGCCACTTGCTACGTGGATGATACGCGGCTAGTACACAGGCGTCAACAGCAATCACCCGCCCTATGCGCGGGATTGCGTAGCGGGCTGCGCTGGCCGCCTTGTGCTACGATGCTCTGTGGCGCGCGGCGGAGGCGCGCCTTTTACCAGCGCATCGGAGGAAACCAGATGCCACAACCAGACCCCATGACGCTGCCCGCGCGGTACAGCGTCCGCCGGGCGCGCGACCAGGACGCCCAGCCGATGCTCGACCTGGTCATGGCGTGTGATTTGTTCTTTGGCAAGCAGCCCAGTGGCTATACCCTGGAGGATGTCCGCGAGGGCTGGTCCAATCTCGACCGCGAGCGGAATACCTGGGCTATCATCGCGCCCGATGGCGCGCTGGCGGCCTATGGCGAGCTGACCGATCGCGGCTCCGGCAAGCTGATCGCCGATGGCTATGTGCATCCTGCGCATCGCGGCCTGGGGCTGGGGACCGCGCTGGCCCGCGCGATGGAGGCGCGAGCGCGCGAGCTGGTCGCCGACGCCCCAGATGGCGCGCGAGTCAGCGTCACCAATGGCGTGCTGCTGGTGGACCAGGGCGCGTGTGAGCTGCTGGAGCGCGACGGCTACACGGTCGTCCGCACTTTCTGGGAGATGCGTGTCACGCTGGCGGAGGAGCCAGCCGCGCCCACGCTGCCCGCTGGCCTGCGCCTGCGCGCCTTCGTCCCCGGCCAGGATGAGCGCGCCGTCTACGAGTCGATGCAGACGGCCTTCGAGGACCACTGGGGCCATACGCGCACGCCCTACGAGGAGTGGGTGGCCCGCACGACTCGCTCCGACTTCGACCCCGCCCTCTGGCTGGTGATCGAGACGGCGGATGGCGCAATTCCCGCCGCGCTGCTTGGTACCATGCGCACCGACCACGGCTGGATCAACACCGTCGGCACGCTGCGCGAGTGGCGTGGGCGTGGACTGGCCAGCGCGCTGCTGCGGGCCTCGTTCCGCGTGTTCTGGCAACGTGGCATGCGCGTCGTGGGGCTGGGCGTGGACGCGCAGAATCCCACCGGCGCCACCCGCGTCTATGAAGCGGCGGGCATGGCGCCGGTCGTCAGCGCCGTTGTCTACGAGAAGCTGCTGCGCGATGGCGTGGACCTGGGCGGCAGCGGCGCGGCTGAGTAGCGGGGAGTCGGCGCACGCGACGGAAGGCTAAAGCCCTGGCGGGGTCGGAGAGCGCGGGGTATTCCAGGCCTTCGGGGCCGAGGCTCGCCCCACGCCTGTCACGGGTATGGATCACACCATCCCATAGCGGCGCGCGTCGCTCGGCTGCGAGAGGGCCTGCGCGCCGCCCACCCGACCGCCGGGGCGCGGGGCCTGGCGCACGCGCAGCATCCCGAAGCGCATCTTCAGCGCCAGGATGCGTGTGACGGACTGGTTGATGCGCGCCACCGAAATCTTGCC
>DASVWQ010000394.1:0-10419 GCA_036393135.1 Ktedonobacterales bacterium | reverse complement strand
TTCAGTCGCTTGGAAAGGGCGCCGGCACAGGGCTGCGGATGCTGGACTTCCTGTATGAGCGCCCAATCACGACGATCAGGCAGACAGCGCAATTTCTCGGCAAATCGCAGACGGCGACCAGCATTTTGGTAAGCAGATTCGAAGAGCTTGGCATATTGCGGGAAACGACTCATCAGGGACGCTACCGGCGCTATGCCTACGACGAGTTTCTCGCGCTCTTCACGACGGATCAACCTGGCAGGAGTCGCGGGGCATGAACGATGTGCGCGGTGACCCTCACATCCGCCATTGAAGGGCAGGGGCGCATATGACCAGCGCCGCCTCGCGGGCCCTCGTGCGGCGGGCGCGATAGGGTGGCGGGCGAGAGGACACGCGGTTTCCCGCCGCCCGCGCTCACCACGCACGGCGGCGTCGCTCGCCACCCACCCACAGACGGCATCACCCCATTCCCGACACGTCCTGACACACATTTTGACAGCGCCAGCGCTCACCCTTGCGTCCGCCTCCGCCCCCCGCGCACACTACAAGAGGATCCAGCCCGTGGATCCTGGCCCGCGAAGGCGGGCTTCGTGGCGCGCACGCCCTCAGATGCGGGTTTACCCGCCCCTCTCTCCGCCGCCAGCCAGCCTCTCGCGCCCGCCCTCCGGCGCGCTGTGAGCGCAATGTGAGTGCGATGTGAGATTTCTTCCAACATCTCGCCGCGCGCTCGCGCTATAATGACTACGTGACGCAACGGCGGATGGGCTGTGTGGCCCACCCGGCGCTGGACGCGACGCGCAAGCGCGTCGCACCGCCCGACAGCCGTTCAGGCGCGCGACCCCGCAATGGGCCGTGTGTCGGCGTCTGTCTCCCAGACCACACGACCAGGCGCATCCTCCACGCTGCGAGGGATGTGACGCGCCAGGCGATTTCTGGGCGCCGCATCGCCTTATCCCGCCGATGGCTCCATTGCGCGGGGCTGATAGACGAGCGCACAGTCAGCGGAGCGCAGATCGCGCTAGCGAAAGGAGGAGCGTCGTCGGCTCGCCGCGCAGCCGGGCCAACGGCGCCGCACAACGAATGAGCGACACGAGCGTACAGCGAGGTCCGCTGGTGGCAGATCTCCAGAACAGCCCCGCCAGCGTCAACAACTTCTGCATCGTGGCGGCCACCATCAACGGCTCTGGCAGCCAGACAGCAAATAACGTGCTCGTCCGCGCCCTGTTCCGGATGGGCATTCCCGTCAGCGGCAAGAACATCTTCCCCTCCAATATTCAGGGCCTGCCCACCTGGTTCCACATCCGTGTCAGCGAGGCTGGCTACGTCGGGCGGCGCGACACCACCGAGGTGCTCGTCGCGCTCAACCGCTCGACGGCGGCGCAGGACATCGCCAGCGTCGCGCCGGGTGGCGTGGTCATCTATCCCACCGAGTGGAAGCTGACCGAAGACCGCTCCGATGTCTTCTATTACGCGCTGCCCGTGCAGCAGATGGCGAAGGATTCCGGCGCCAACGCCGAACTGCGCCCCTACGTCGCCAACATGGTCTATGTTGGCGCGCTGGCCGAGTTGCTGGGCATCGACCTTGACGAGATCGAGCGAGCCATCTCCGACCACTTTGGCGGCAAGAAGAACCCCATCGCGCTGAACTTCGGCGTGGTCAAGGCGGCGGTTGAATACACCCGCCAGAACCTGCCCAAGCGCGACTCCTTCCGCGTCCAGCGCAGCGACAAGACCGCTGGCCGCGTCATGATCAACGGCAACTCCGCTGGCGCGATGGGCGCGATCTTCGGCGGCGTCAGCGTCGCGGCGTGGTATCCGATCACGCCATCCACCAGCCTGGTGGACGCGCTGGGCGACTACGCGAAAGACCTGCGCGTCAACAAGGACACCGACGAGCACTACTACAGCATCGTCCAGGCGGAGGATGAGCTGGCGGCCATCGGCATAGTCATCGGGGCCGGATGGATGGGCGCCCGCGCGATGACCTCGACCTCCGGTCCTGGCATCTCGCTGATGACCGAGTATCTCGGCTTCGCCTACTTCACCGACATCCCCTGTGTCGTCTGGGACATCCAGCGGATGGGGCCGAGCACCGGCCTGCCCACGCGCACCTCGCAGGGCGACATCCTGATGGCCTACTACCTTGGCCACGGCGATACTCGTCACGTCCTGCTGCTGCCCGCCAGCATGGAGGAGTGCTTCGAGTTCGGCTGGCGCGCCTTCGACCTGGCCGACCGCCTGCAAACGCCAGTCTTCGTGATGAGCGACCTCGACCTGGGCATGAACCTCTGGATGAGCGAGCGCTTCGCCTATCCCGACAAGCCCTTCGACCGGGGCAAGGTGCTCTCAGCGGAGGACCTGAAGCGGCTGGGCGGCTTCAACCGCTACAGCGACGCCGACGACAACTCCGGCGTCGGCCCACGCACACTGCCGGGGACTGATCACCCGCTGGCGGCGTACTTCGTGCGGGGCAGCGGCCACAACGCCCACGCCGAGTATACCGAGAAGCCCGACGAGTGGATGGCCAACCTGGAGCGCCTCGCCCGTAAGCACGAGACCGCCCGCACGCTGGTCCCCGCGCCAGTGGTGGACGAAGTGGATGGCGCCGAGATCGGCATCATCAGCTACGGCTCGAACGATCCGGCGATTCGCGAGGCGCGCGACATGCTGGCGAAGGCTGGCGTCGAGACCAGCTACCTGCGCCTGCGCGCATTGCCGACGACGAAGGAGTTCCAGACCTTCGCGGCGAAGTACGACCGGCTCTATGTGATCGAGAACAATTTCGACGGCCAGATGCGCCACATCCTCCAGACCGAGGCCCCCGCTCGCGCCAACGCGATGCGCGCGGTCAAACTCTGCGACGGTCTGCCGCTGACTGGCCTGTGGATCGCCAAGACCATCGTTTCCCTGGAACAGGAGCGCTAGCGCTATGGACGCTGTACAACAACCACCCGTCAGCGGGATCAATGTCATCGGCCTGACGAAGAACGACTATCGCGGCAAGCCGTCCACGCTCTGCAAGGGCTGCGGCCACGACTCGATCTCGCAGCGCATCATCTCGGTGGCGTATGACCTGGCGATCCGCCCGCAGCAGATCATCAAGATGAGCGGCATTGGCTGCTCCAGCAAAACGCCCGCCTACTTCCTGAACCAGTCGCACGGCTTCAACGGCCTGCATGGCCGCATGCCCTCGGCGGCCACCGGCGCGCTGCTGGCCAACCACACGATGGCGGCCATCGGCGTAAGCGGCGACGGCGACACCGGCAGCATCGGCCTGGGGCAGTTCAAGCACATGGTGCGACGCAACCTGCCGATGGTCTACATCATCGAGAACAACGGCGTCTATGGCCTGACCAAGGGCCAGTTCTCAGCCACGGCGGACGAGGGCCAGCGCCTGAAGTACGCGGGCGTGAACGAGTTGCCCGCCATCGATGTCTGCCTGGAGGCGCTGGTGGCCGACTGCGGCTTCGTGGCGCGCAGCTTCGCGGGCGACCCGCGCCAGGTGGAGCAGCTATTGAAGGCGGCGCTGAGCCATAACGGCACGGCGGTCCTCGACATCATCAGCCCGTGCGTCTCGTTCAATGACCACGAAGACTCCACCAAGAGCTACGCCTGGGGCAAGGCGCATGAGGAGATCATCAACGAGTTCTCCTTCATCCCCGCGCGCGAGGAGATCACGGTGGACTACGAGGAGGGCGAGACGGTCGAGGTGAAGATGCACGACGGCGCGCGCATCCAGTTGCGCAAGCTCGACGGCAAGCACGACCCGCGCGACCGCTACGCCGCGCTGCGTCTGCTGGAGGAGGCCCACCGCTCGCAAGAGCTGATTACCGGGTTGATCTATGTGGACGAGGGGCGGCGCAGCCTGGCCGAGCGCGAGCATCTGTCTGAGACGCCGCTGGCCCACCTCACCGAGCGCGAGCTGCGTCCATCGCAGGCCGCCCTTGACAGCCTGATGGCTGAGCTGATGTAAACGCACGGCGTTCGCCGTGCTCGGTGACGACCCACCCGTATCGTCATGATAGGGGTGGGTCGTTGGCTTTTCCGCCCTGGCGAACCCGCACGCAAGCGTCGAGACGCTGCCAGAGGCGGATCAGAGGCGGACTTGAAGGAGACGATCACACATGCCATCGAACGATATCCGCTTCCAGGCGGCGGCGACGATTCACGCGCCCCCAGAGGCCGTGTGGGCGATTCTCACAGATTACGAGAAGGCGCATCCCAGTATCCTGCCCCCCAAAGCATTCAGCGACTACACGGTGCTCAGCGGCGGGCATGGCGATGGAACCGTGGCGAGCTTTATCTTCAACGTGGGCGGCGCCAGACGCGCCATGCGGGTGACGGTGAGTGTGCCAGCGGAGGGCCAGACGCTCGTCGAAACGTCGGCGGATGGCGCATCCTCGACGACGTTCAACCTGAGTCCGCTGGATGACGGGCGCAACACACACCTGACGATCACTACTGTGCTGGCCGGACACGGCGGCCTGGTTGGCATGGTTGAGCGGCTGACTACCGCGCTGATCGCCCCGGCCATGCAGCGCGTCTACCAGGATGAGATGCGCCGCCTCGATGACCTCGCCCAGCGCTGACAGATGAGCGCGCAGCCGCCCGCCATCTAAGGTCGGCGCGTCGCGCGCCGCTACACCGCCGCGCCGGACGCGCGCAGGGCGGCGATAGTCTCGGCATCGTAGCCCAGTTCGGCCAGCGCCGCCGCCGTGTGCTGGCCCAGCGTCGGCGGCGGCAGGCGCAGCGTGGCGGGTGTCTCGGAGAGGTGCAGCGGCGTGTCCACCATCCGCACCACGCCGGTTGTCGGATGCTCCAGTTCGCGCACCAGGCCGATATGTCGCGCCTGCGGACTCTCCAGCGTCTGCGCGATGTCGCGGATCGGCCCGGCGGGCGCGCTGGCGGCGTCCATCAGCGCCATCAGCTCATCGGTAGTTTGCTGGGTCGTGCGCGCCTCCAGCGCGGCCAGCAGCGCGGCGCGGTTGGCCACGCGGGCGGCGTTGGTGGCGAAGCGCGGGTCATCGGGCAGCGCGGGCAGGTCGAGCGCGGCGCAGACGCGGCGAAAGATGTCGTCGTTGCCACCCGCGATGTTGATATAGCCGTCCGCCGTGCGCAGCAGGTCGTAGGGCGCGATCTGCGGATGGCTGTTACCAACGCGGCGGGGCGCCACGCCAGAGACGAGCGCGCTGGAGGCGAAGTTGCCCAGCGCCGAGACAGTCGCGCCGAGCAGGGTGGTATCGACATGCTGCCCGCGGCCCGTGCGCTCGCGGGCGTAGAGCGCCGCCAGAATCGCCTGCATCGCCGTCATGCCGGAGAGCACGTCGCAGACCGGCAGGCCGCTACGATAGGGCGAGCCAGCGGGGTCGCCGGTGACGCTGGTAGCTCCGGTCGTCCCCTGCATGATGATGTCGTAGCCGGGGCGATGCGCCTCCGGGCCGTCCTGCCCATAGGCCGAGATGCTGCAATAGACCAGCCGGGGGTTGCGCGCGTGGACGGCCTCGTAGCCGAAGCCCAGCCGCTCCATCAGGCCGGGGCGGAAGTTCTGGATGAGGACATCGGCGCGCTCGATCAGCCGCCAGAGGACCTCACAGGCTTCGGGGCGCTTGAGGTTGAGGGTGATGCCGCGCTTGTTGCGGTTGCAACTGAGGAAGTAGGCGCTCTCGCCGTTCTGGAAAGGTGGCCCCCAGTGGCGGCTATCGTCGCCGACGCCCGGCTCCTCCACCTTGATGACATCGGCGCCGAGGTCGCCCAGCAGCATCGCGCAGAGCGGCCCGCTCAGCGCGCGGCTCAGGTCCACGACCCGAATCCCCTCCAGCGGCGACATGCGGCGGCCCTCCCATTCTCGCGCCACGGCGTCCGCGCATCCCAGAGCGGCGCCGCCCATGCAGTATAGCATGCGGCCAGGCGGCGAAGGTGGATGCGCCGCCCTACAGCGTCGCGTCTGGAAGGAGTCTCGGAGAGCGAGACATTACGGGCCGCGCTCCTGGACGGCGTATCAGCAGGGCCACGGGGTAGCGCTATCGGGACGGAACGTGGCAAGGATGGCATTGTCCTGCGCCTGGACGGCGGCGGCGCTCTGTGTATCGTCAGCGTCTAGCGCAAAGGCCGTATCCTGTGCGTTGACGAAGAACCAGCTCCGCTTGAAGCCGCCCTCCTCGCCGACGAGTCCGTAGCTCATTGGCGCCCCCGCCAACACGACCTTCTGGAAGCCGCTGGGTGGAGCGCAGTAGGACGACGCTCCATTCGGCATATGCTCTTGCGCCAGCACGTCCACTGGTGGATGCTGGGGGTACGTGATGGAATAGAGTATGGATCCATCCTGCTGCGGATACGTATTCGGCGTCCAGCCCTGCGGATACGCGATACTGAAGTGCGGCGTGTCCAGGACTGACCACCCGGCGGGAACGTTGGTAGGTGTTGGAGCTGGGGCGAGTGTGGAAGTGGCGGTGGGTTGTGGGGTCGTAGCCGCTGTCGCGGTGGGCGTCACGCTCGCTGTCGCCGTAGAAGCGCACCCCGCAAGGCTGATGAGCGCGAGCGCGCTCAGGAACGCAAGCCGGGTCGTATAACGAGGCACAGATCCCTCCTATTCAGCGCCAACAATAACCAGGTAGCCAAAAAGCCGCCACCATACTAGCGATAACCTTCGCGACTGTCAATCTCGGCAAGCGCGGAAACCGTTCAAAGCGAGCTGGCGCGTGAACCCGGGCGCGCGCTCGCCACCAGCCGCTTCTCGACAGGGCGCCGCACAGGGGCTATACTGCCCTGAGAGCGTCCGCGCGACGAGGCGGTGGCGACGAGCCGCGCCTTTGCCACGTGGACGCGCCGCATCTCACCGCGAGTCTCCCACCTAGCAGCGAGCCACAGAAACGCGAGGTCCGTCATGAGCGCGCAGCCAGCGCTGGAACGATTGCGGCAGGGGCCGGTCCTCTGCGACGGCGCAATGGGCACGATGCTCTACGCCCGCGCGGGCGCCCAACTCATGCACGGCCGCTGCTTCGATGAGCTGACCCTCACCGCGCCCGACCTCGTGCAGCAGGTCCACCAGCGCTACATCCTCGCCGGCGCCGAGATCATCGAGACGAACACCTTCGGCGCGAATGCCGCCAAGCTGGGCGCCTATGGCCTGGCCGGGCAGACCCGCGCCCTCAACCGCCGCGCCGCCGCGCTGGCCCGCGAGGCGCGCGAGATCGCCGGGCGCGCCACCTTCGTCGCGGGCGCCGTCGGCCCCAGCGGCCAGCCCGTCGCCCCCACCCCGCGCGACGATGAGCCGCGCCTGGCGGCCCTCCGCGCGCTCTTCCGCGAGCAGATCGAGGGATTGGTGGAGGGTGGCGCCGACCTGCTGATCCTGGAGACCTTCTCCAGCCTGACGGAGCTGCGCCAGGCGACGCTGGCCGCGCGCGAGGTCGGTAGCCTGCCGATCGTGGCGCAGATGACCTTCACTGAGGATGGTCAGTCGCTCTCCGGCGAGACACCCGCCCAGGCCGCCCGCGCCCTCGCGCGCATGGGGGTCGATGTCATCGGCGCGAACTGTAGCGTGGGGCCAGCGGGCATCCTGGACGCGGTAGAGGAGATGGCGGCGGCGCTGCGCGAGATGGGCGTGGACCCGGAGCGCGACACGCTGCTCTCGGCCCAGCCCAACGCCGGCCTGCCCACACGCATCGAGAACCGCTTCCTCTACGTCTCGACCCCCGACTACTTCGCCGAGTACGCGCGGCGCTTCGCCTCGGCGGGCGTGCGGCTGGTCGGCGGCTGCTGCGGTACCACGCCGGAGCATATCGCGGCGATGCGCGAATCCCTGAGCGCCTATCTGCCGGAGCCGACGACGCGCTGGAGCGGCGGCGCGCCCGCCATCATCCAGGCGCCAGCGGAGACATTCACGCCGGAGGAGGAGGATACGGCGGGGGCGCGGCTGCGCGAGGACCTGGCGGCCGGGCGCTTCGTGGTCAGCGTGGAGCTGGACCCGCCGAAGGGGTTGAACCCGCGCAAGATCATGGAGGGAGCCGAGCGGCTGCGCACGGCGGGCGTGCGCTATATCAACGTCGCCGATAGCCCGATGGCCCGCGTGCGGATGAGCTGCATCGCGATGTCGCGGCTGCTGCGCGATCATCTCGACCTGGAGAGCATTCTCCACTTCACCACGCGCGACCGCAACCTGATGGCGCTACAATCTGACCTGCTCGGCGCGCATGCCCTCGGCGCGCGCAACATCCTGGCGCTGACTGGCGACCCGGTGCGGGTGGGCAACTACCCCAACCTCACGGGCGTCTGGGATGTCGATTCGGTAGGGCTGGTCAGCGTGCTGCGCGGGATGAACGAGGGGCACGACGCGGCGGGCAGCGCGCTCGGCTCGGCCGCCCACTTCTTCATTGGCGCGGCGCTGAACCTGAACATGGAAGACAGCCTGATCGACGTGGAGCAGGAGCGGGCGCGCGGCAAACTGGCCCATCCGACGCTGGCGACGCTGGCAGGCGAGGACGACGACCACCGCCAGATGACCGAGACGGAGCTGGAGCTACACCGCCTGCGCCACAAGCTCGACGCGGGCGCGCAGTTCATCATGACCCAGCCAATCTACGAGTTGGCCCCGCTGGAGCGCTTCCTGGAGCGTTTCGGCCAGGTGGGTGTCCCGATCATCCTGGGGATGATGCCGCCGTACAGCTCCAAGCACGCCGAGTTCCTGCATAACGAGGTCCCCGGCGTCAGCATCCCCGATGCCGTGCGAGCGCGGATGCGCGCGGCGGGCGACCACGGGCGCGAGGTGGGCATCGCCATCGCCCGCGAAGTCGTCAGCGAGGCGCGCTCGCGCGGGCTGATCCAGGGGACCTACCTCGTGCCGTCGTATGGCCGCTATGACCTGGTGGCCGACCTCGCCCGCGAGCTGATCGAGGAATAGGTCAGCGATCCATACCAGCGCAGGCGCAGAGGAGCCGCCACTGCCTGTGAGCGATAGTGGCGGCTCCCGCGCGTCCCGGCAGCGCGAATCGGGCTAGCAGCCCTGCGCGACGGTCGCGAAGTTGTTCAGGTAGGTGTAGTAGCCCGCCGAGGAGATCGACGGCGACTGGCGCGCGAACCAGGAGAAGAAGACTTCATCCTCCGGGTGGTACGCCGCGCCTGACGGCATGGTCACGGTGAAGCCATACCCGACAACTGGATCGCCGACTTCCAGATCGCCAGTGCAGCCATATTGCGGGGCGGTCGGCGTCAGCCACGGGTTGACGGCGTTGTTCACGAACGGATCATCCAGCCACTCCGAGACCTCGTGGCTCAGCGCATGGATGTCCTGAATATACGAGAACCTGTCACCAGTGTTTGGGGCGAAGATCCCCGGCTCGCTATACGAGGCGAACATATAGGTGTTGATCTGCTGCTGGCCATTGCCGTTGGCCGAGCTGGTCGCGCCGTGGTAGCCCAGCACACAGCAGTTCGATGTGGTCTGGATGTACAGGAACGTGTCGTAGACCAGGAAGAGCGGCACAACCGTCGGCGAGATGTGCATGGAGACCATCAGGTTGTGCAGTTGCGACGAGAACCACGAGTAGCTCATCAGGCCGATGCGGGCGTGCGAGACGCTGCCGACCAGCATGAAGCCCTGGTTGCTCGGCACTGCGATGCTCACTGCGGGCGCCACGGTTGGCGCGCCCAGCAGCACATGGTAGCCTGTGCCAACCTTGTTCCACTGCGCGCGAACGAAGGCGTCACCAACCTGAGTGGTGTCGCCTGGCTCCTGCTCCATCCGGGGTTTGGGCGCCACACCCGCAGGCGCCGCGCTCGCCGTCTTGCTGGCTTTGCCGATGTCGGCGCCACCATTGAAGACCGGCGAATCAATCGTCGCCGCGACCCTGGATGAGCCGGCGAGAGTCGGATCAACGCCCGCTGGCGCGGAGGCGAAGGTGAAGTCGAGCGGGACGATCACAAACGGGACCGTCGTCGAGCTATTGCTGGCTGGATCCGCGCCCACCATCGAGTAGGGGTAGGTGACGCCGTTGGTGGGGTCGGTGAAGGATGCGCCCCAGTTGGCAATCGTTATCGCGTTTGGAGAGACGGTTCCGGCGGCGCCAGCGGTGAGATACTTCGCCGTGCCGATGCCGTCACCGCCGCCGCTCGCGGCGTGGGCAGGCGCGCCATGCGTGAGGAACAGCGCGAATGATGCGACGAGGATGGCGACGATCGCCACACTGGATGTGATGGCGTAGAGCCAGGTACGTTTGCCTCGGGTCATCTGCCGGTCCTTTCCGGGAAATCAGGGGTATTGCGTCCCGCGTGTCACGGGCGTGACGCCGCTCACTGCTATGTCCCGTCGTTGGCGACGACTCAGGACAACAGCGCTACGAATTCCGCTCAAAAGACCTTGACTACCGCGCGCCGGGTGGGCTGGTAGCAGCGCGTGCCGGGTGTGACTGGAGTGGCGGGAGCGGTGTGGGGAGTTCGCCTCGCTCG
>DASVWQ010000393.1:0-2986 GCA_036393135.1 Ktedonobacterales bacterium | reverse complement strand
GACATGGTGGCCTTCTGGGACGAGCAGCTCCACGGCGAGTACGCGGGCCCCTATGCCCGCGCGCTGGAGCAGATCGACCAGACCGCCGAGCTGCGCGCACGCACCAAGGCTGACCTGCTGGCCTACTTCGCGCAGTAGACGGCGCGGGAGGGCGCGGGTAAATCCGCGCCAGCCCCCAGCCCTCTCTCGCTTGGTGGGAAGGAGGTTAGGGGCTGGCGTACTCACCAGCTATTCCCGGAACAACACCGCAATCGCCATCACCCATCACCCGCCCCGCTCTTATGCGGCGTTGGGGGTGGGCGGCCGGCGCAGCGCGCGGTAGTTCGCGGGCGTGACGAGCGAGCGCCCGGTACGCGCCTCGATGTCGCGGCGGGTGGCGGAGCCAAT
Organism: Ktedonobacterales bacterium; assembly: GCA_036393135.1. Lineage (GTDB taxonomy): Bacteria > Chloroflexota > Ktedonobacteria > Ktedonobacterales > JADMIN01 > JAKAIY01. The sequence goes on along the minus strand of DASVWQ010000393.1, from coordinate 2,599 downwards.
CGCGCTGGCCTCCCAGGCGTCGCGCAGCAGCGCCTCCATGCCGTCGCTCTGGCGCGCCTGGCTCAGCGCGAAGGCCGTCTCCTCGATCAGGTTGAGCAGCAAGAGTTCCATCGTCGTCATCGAGTCGCGCAGGCTCTGCGAGGACTTCAGGCCCTTGGCCGCCTTGTACTCCTCGACCGACATACCAAAGGCGCCCACGCTCAGCGCGTCGGTCAGCGCGGCGTAGTCATCGCCGGTCCGCGCGCCCCGCGCCGCCCACTCGCGGGCGAGCCGCTGGCGTAGCGCGATGCCGTGCAGCCGCTGCTGCGTCCACTCGCGCGGGTAGCCCTGGCGGGTGTAGAGGGTCAGCGCGCCGCTATCGGTCTGGGCCGCGCTGGTCTGAGCGCGCCTCTGGATGGGTTGTGTCATGTCGGACCTCCTGAGACTGGCGCGGGGTCCGCCACATCCCTCCAGCCGCCGTCCGTGCGCCGTGATGAGGGGACATTCCCGCCACCAGACTATTCCGCGCGTGGCTTGTGTAGACGGAACCCGCGGCGAGCGCGATTGCCTGTTTCGGCGTCGCCAGCGGGAAAGGAGACGCATGGTTGATGTGGAGTGACCTCCCGGCAGTCGGAGGCCATCGATCCAGACAGAAAGAAGGTCGGAGGACATGAGCCTGAGGACGAGCAAAGCCCAGCTTCTCGACGACCTGCGCAACGAGCAGGCCGGATGGGAGGAGTTGCTGCGCGACATCGGCGAGGAGCATATGACCCAGCCGGCCGTCGCCGACTGGTCGATCAAAGACATCGTGGCCCACCTGACGGGCTGGCGCCAGCGGACGGTCGCGCGCTTCCAGGCGGCGCTGCGCCATGAGCCGACGCCCGCGCCACAGTGGCCAGCAGAACTTCAGTCGGACGACGAGATCAACGCCTGGATCTACGCCGCTAACAAGGATAAGCCACTCACAGATGTGCTAGACGAGTCGCGCGCCGTATTTGACCAACTCGTCGCAACGCTCGACGCCTTCCCCGAAGCGGAGCTGCAAGACCCCGCGCGCTTCCCCTGGCTGGACGAGGGAACGTGGGATGGCAAGGAGCTGTTCGGCCATTTCCATGATGAGCATGAGGCGGACATGCGCGCCTGGCTCGCCAAAGTTCGCCCGTAGGCGGGCATCGCAACCGCGTGTCTGATGGCGCGCGGTTGCGCCCTTCAGCGCGAAAGGATGGTGTCTATGCCGGGAAAGAATACCCTCACGGCTCAGCAGGCGTTGGCCCTGCTGACCGAGACACCCACGCGCCTCGCCGCGCTGACCGCCGACCTGACGCCTGCGCAGTTGCGGACATCGCCCGGCCCGGATGAGTGGAGCCTGAACGACATCCTGGCCCACCTGCGCGCCTGCGCCGATATGTGGGGCGGCTGTATGGCGCGGATCATCGCCGAGGACAGGCCGACGCTGCGGGCGATCAATCCGCAGGCCTGGATCGCCCAGACCAACTATCCCACGCTGGAGTTCCAACCCTCGCTCCGCGCCTTCACCGCCCAGCGCGCCGAATTGCTGGCCGCGCTGGGATCGCTGCCACCGCAGGGCTGGGCGCGCTCGGCGATTGTGACGGGCGCTGGCGCGGTTCTGGAGCGGACTGTGCTATTCTACGCGCGCTGGCTGGCGGGCCACGAGCGCACGCACGTCAAGCAGATCGCGCGCATGGCGGCGACGCTGCGCAGCTAGACCACGCTCTCCGGCGACCAGAGCATCTCGGGGGCGTAGCGGCCCTCCACGGGCGCGCCGAGTAGCAGACCAGCGACCCGCTCGAAGGCGGGATTCGGCCCGCTACGCCAGAACTCATCGTTGGGGCGTGGCAGGCGCGGCTCCCTGGCTGGCCCGCCATCAGGCGCGGCGAGCAACCGCTGCGCCGTCAACATGCGCCGTGTCTGGCGGGCCACCGCTGCGCCGGAGTCGATCACCCGCACGTCCGGCCCGACGACGCGCTCGAAGACCGGGCGCATGGCGGGGAAATGCGTGCAGCCCAGCGCCAGCACATCGATTCCCTTCGCCAGCAGCGGCCCGATGCTGCGGCGTATCTCACGCTCCACCTCCGGGCCGTCGAGTTGGCCATCCTCGGCCAGGGTGACGAGCAGCTGGCAACCGACAGGATATACCTCGACCCCCTGCGCGAACTGCTGGATGAGGCCGCGCAGATAGGCGCTGCGGGCGGCGGAGTTGGTGGCGGCGACGGCCACACGCCCCGTGCGCGTCATCGCGGCGGCGGGCTTGACGGCTGGCACGACGGCGATGAACTTCACCTGCGGCCAGGCCGCGCGCAAGGCGCCGATGGCCGCGCTGGAGGCGGTGTTGCAGGCGACGACAATGATCTTCGCGCCGCGCCCCAGCAGAAAGGCGGCGCCATTCAGCGAAAGCTGGGTGATCTCGCTCTCCGGGCGCACGCCATAGGGGCAGTTGCCCGTGTCGCCAAAGTAGATGTAGCGTTCGTCGGGCAGCTCACGCAGCAGGTCGCGCAGCACCGTCAGCCCACCCACACCGGAGTCGAACACACCCACCGGCCCCGCAGGCGTCGGCTGGACTGCCGCTGGTCGTGGTGTACCGCTCATGCCGTCTGCTCCC
>DASVWQ010000392.1:0-3631 GCA_036393135.1 Ktedonobacterales bacterium | reverse complement strand
CAGAGCGCCGCCACCGCCAGCCGTCTCTTCGACGACAACGAGTTCCGCAAGGGAAAGTGACGCGCGGAAGGCGAGCGGGCGGATGGATGCCGCGCCTGGGGACGGCTGGCGGCTAAACCCGCGCGCCTACTCCTCCGGCTGCTCCAGCGTCGCCACCAGCACCTTGTGAGGCTGCCAGGCGCCCTGCTCCGCGCTCCACGCCACGATGCCGAGGAAGCGGCCATCGGCGGAGTACGCGCGGGCCAGCGCGCCGTCCGCTCCCCTCTCCCGCCGCGCAGGGGAGGGGCTGAGGGCGCAGTCCACCCCAAACCGCAGCGGCTGCCCATTGCGCATGCGCCCCTCGCTCGCCGCGCTCAGAATCAGCGCCCGCCAGCCGAGCAGCGCCTCATCCGCCGCGAAGAAGTGGTCGCGCCAGGCGTCGGACTCCAGCGCGCGTTCCAGCGCCTCTAGCGTGATCGCCTGGTCGAGAATAAAGGGGCCGCTGCGGGTGCGGCGCAACGCGGCGAGGTGCGCGCCAGGGCCGAGGCGCTGGCCCAGGTCGTGCGCCAGCGAGCGGATGTATGTCCCCTTGCCGCACTCCACATCTAGCGTCAGGTCGGGCGGCTGCCAGGCGATGATACGCAGCGCATCGATCCGCACGCGGCGCGGCTCGACGGTCACGGCCTCGCCCGCGCGGGCCAGCGCATAGAGCGGCTTGCCCCCGCGCTTGATGGCGGAGTAGATCGGCGGAAGCTGCTCCTGCTCGCCGAGGAAGGCGGGCAGCGCGGCGGTGATGCGCTCCAGCGTCAGCCCTTCGATGGACGCCTCGCGTGTCACTTCGCCCTCACGGTCGTAGGTGGTCGTCTCGATACCGAAGCGGATGACCGCGTGATAGGCTTTGCCGCTCTCGCTGAGATATTCCGCGACGCGCGTGGCCTGGCCCAGCAGCACAGGCAGCACGCCCGTCGCCGCCGGGTCCAGCGTCCCCGCATGGCCAACGCGCTTCTGCCGCGCCAGCCGTCGCACGCGCGCCACCACATCGTGCGACGTCATCCCCTCGCCCTTGTCGATGACGAATATGCCGTCCATCCCGCACGCCCTCTCTCCCGCAAGTGTCTCGTCTCGCATGATACCGCGTCGGGCGGTACAATGGAGCGCGCCAGGAGATGGCTCCGCGCCGCCACGAGAGGAGAAGATGCCGCGATGGTCACGCTACGCCCCATGACCGAGGCCGAATATGACGCCTGGATGGCGAGCCTGCGCGCCTCCTACGCCGCCGACCGCGCGCGGGCCGAGGACCTGCCACTTGACGAGCGCCAGGCGGAGGCCGACAAGCAGATCGCGGGCCTGCTTCCGCAGGGCGCCAGCACACCGGACCACTTCTTCTGGCGGATCATCGCGGACGATGGCGCGGGGGTCGGCTGGCTCTGGGTCTTTCACGATACCGTCCAGCGCCGCGCCTTCATCTACGACATCGAGATTGATGAGGCGCAGCGGGGCAAGGGCTACGGCGAGGCGGCGATGCGCGCGCTGGAGGAGGCGCTGCGCCCAGCGGGCGCTACCCACATCGGCCTGAGCGTCTTCGGCTTCAACACCGCCGCCCGCGCGCTCTACGACAAGCTGGGCTATTCCGTCGCCGCCACCTATATGCTCAAGCGCATCGGCGAGGCGAGCTAGCCTCCATCCCACGCGGGCTATCCGGCGGCGGCGCTCCCCGCCCGTCGGCTACAATAGCAGGGTGTGCGCGGCGCACCGAGAAGCGCGGCGGACCCAGAGGAACAGACATGGCGATGACGGTAGCGGAGCGCGCCCGGACGCAGACACGCACGATAGCGGCGTGGCTGCGCGGCTTCGGCCAGACACGCGGTACGGCGCTGCTCACCCTCATCATCGCCAATATGCTCTGGGCGGGGACCTACACAGCGGGCAAGATCGCCCTGCGCTACCTCAACCCCGTCGAACTGAACGCCCTGCGCTTCCTCATCGCCGCGCTGATCCTGGCGCCCGCGTTGCTGCGGGGCTGGCGGAGCATCCCGCGCGACCGCCGCTCGCTGGCCACGCTTGCCCTGCTGGCGCTGCTCGGCTTCGTCCTGAACAAGGCCTTCGAGTATTACGGCCTCGCGCTCTCCACCGCCTCCGATGTCGCGCTACTCATCTCCACCGAATCGCTCTTCACGGCGATCCTCTCGTGGACCTTCCTGCGCGAGAAGGTCACGGCGCTGGGCGTCGTCGCGCTGGGTGTCGGCATGGTGGGCGTCTACCTGATCGTCGAGCGCGGCTTCATGCCCAGCCTGGGCGGCGGCGCGGGCGGCGGACGTATCCTCGGCGACCTGCTGGTGATCTTCTCGCTGCTGCTGGAATCGGGCTATACCATCCTCGGCAAACGCGCGCTGACCCAGATGCCGCCGCTGCTCTTCACCGCCGCCACGCTGACGGGCAGCCTGTTCGTCTGGATTCCGGCGGGGGCTGTCTCGGTGGCGCGGCTGGGCATACCACACCTGCCGCTGGTGGGCTGGCTCGGCGTGCTCTATATGGCGCTGGTGGCGACCGTGCTGGGCTACTGGCTCTGGTTCCGTGCGCTCAACGTGGTGGACGCCTCGCTGGCCGCGCCCACCCTCTTCATCCAGCCGCTACTCGGCGCCGCGCTGGGCGTCTGGCTGCTGGGCGATAGCCTGACCTGGGCCACCTGGCTCGGTGGCGGGCTGATCTTCGCCAGCCTGCTACTGGTGATGCGCCGCGAGCGCCGACGCCCCGCCGACACGGGCGCGGACCTCGGCGAGACGCTGGTGGAACTGGGCGAGTCGGCGCCGTAACGCCACACGCAAGGAGGGTAACGCCATGTATGTCGCGACTGCGCAGGTGACGATTCGCCTCTTCGAGAGCGCCTCGCTGAAGGACAAGCGCCAGGTGACGCGCTCAGTGCTGGCGCGGCTGCGCGACAAATACGCCGTCGCCGCCGCCGAGGTGGGTGAGCTGGACCAGTGGAATCTGGCGCGGCTGGGGATCGCCAGTGTCAGCGGCGAGGCCAGCCACGCCCAGGAGGTCATCGAGAACGCCGTCCACTACATCGAGGAGTCACGCCCCGATGTCGAGATCACCGATGTCGCCTATGAGGTCATCACGCTGGAGTAGCCGCCGCCTGCCGCTCACGCCACGCGCTGTAGCCGCCCTCGTAGCTGAATAGCTCGCCATCGCGCACCTCCAGGATGCGGTCGGCGATGCGGTCGAGGAAGTAGCGATCGTGCGAGACGGCGATCACCGTGCCATCGTAAGCTTCGAGCGCGGCTTCCAGCGCCTCGCACGACTCGATGTCGAGATGGTTCGTCGGCTCATCCAGCGCCAGCAGGTTCGCCCCGCCCAGCATCAGCAACAGCAACTGCAGCCGACTCCGCTCACCACCGCTCAACATCCGCGCGGGCTGTCGCGCCATGTCGTAGGTGAACAGAAAACGGCCAAGCTGCGCCATCGCCTGATTCTCGTAGCCGGGCTTCAGCTCGCGCACCAGCTCAATCGGCGTCTTCGCCAGATCCAGCGTCTCGTCGCCCTGCGCGAAGTAGCCGGGGCGCACGCTCGGCCCCAGCATGCGCTCGCCTTCGGTCAGCGGCAGCTCGCCCAGTAGCGCCTTCAGCAGCACGCTCTTGCCCGCGCCGTT
>DASVWQ010000391.1:0-3011 GCA_036393135.1 Ktedonobacterales bacterium | reverse complement strand
CGCGCTATGGCTTGTCTGTGCCGCTGGTTTGCTGATGTTATTCAGCATCATCAGTTTGCGGTTAGCGTGGGTGGGCAGCGCAAACTCAATGAACCATGTGAAGGAATTCTATTTGCAGAACGCCGGAAAACTGGGGGCTAGCCGTGATATTCTCCAATCGGCGTTCACCTATCGGACATCTACCTTACCACCTGCTGGAGTTCACTGGAACGTCACACACTTTGCCTCACTGCTGATCGGAAGCCTGGACGCTGGAGCCTTTCTGAGCGGACTTATGCTCATAGGTCTGGCGTTATCCGAACAAAGTATGCCGTTGATATGCGTTGTCGGCTGTATTCTTGCGGCATTCGTATTCATGGCGCACTGGTGGTTCTATGACCTCTCTCTGACCCCAAAGCAGGCCAAGTAGTTCTCACGCGCCACGGTCCGCGCGCGGGCTGAAGCGGTAGAGCGCGGCGGGGCGATGCTGGCCCGTTTTGCGCCCGTGCGAGGTCAGCTCCAGGATGCCCGTCGAGAGCATTTTCTTGCGGAAGTTGCGCTTGTCCAGCGGACGGCTGAGGATCGCCTCGTAGACTTCCTGTAGCTCGCTCAGGGTGAATTCCGGCGCGAGGAGTTGGTAGCCAATCGTCGTATATTCCAGCTTGCCGCGCAAACGCTGCATGGTGTAGGAGAGAATCGCGTCGTGGTCGAAGGCCATCGGCGGCAGCGCATCGATGGGAAACCACGCCGACTCGCCCGTCTCGGCGCCCGCGACCGCGCGCAACTCATCGGCCCGCAACAGCGCATAGTAGACGACCGTGATGACGCGCATGCGCGGATCGCGTCCCGGATCGCCAAAGGTATAGAGCTGCTCCAGGTAGACATCGCGCACGCCGGCATTCTCCTCCAGTTTGCGGCGCGCCGCGTCCTCCAGCGACTCGGCGGGGGCGACGAAGCCGCCAGGAATCGCCCACAATCCTTCATAGGGCCACCGCTTGCGCTTGACCAGCAGCGCCTCCAGTCGCCGCTTGCGCATGGTGAGGATGACGACATCCACCGTCACCGCCGGAAACTCCCGCCGGGGTGGCGTCTCCTCCGCGTCGGCCTCTGGGGACTGGCCACCCGCCAGCGCCCTGGCGGACGCCGCTGCCATCGAGCGCCGCTCATCCTCCGTCAACGCTCGCCGCTCCTCTCTCAGCGCCCGACCGGCTGGGATGTGTCACGGGTCACTTGCCCACGGCGCGCGGCGGGCGCACAATCAGGTTAAGGGTACGACCGGCGACGAGATGGCGTCAAGGCGAGCACGCGCTGTCGAGGATGGCGCCAGCCTGCGTTACCCGCCTCCATGAGCATTCGTCACACATGAACGGGGAGTCGGGCGGGCGACGCAAGGAGTGGCGCTCTGCGCCGGGTTCGCAGATGCAGGCGGAGGAGCAGCAGTGGTCATCGAGCCAGAAACACAGGCCAGCGATCCAGACGCCCCCAAGCGCCCCAGCCGACGCCCACAGCGGCGCGGTGGCGCAGCAGGGCGGCTGGCGATCTCCAGCGGACTGATCGTAGCGCTGGTCGTGACGGTCTTCATCGTCTCCGTTTTCGCGCCCGACACCCCCGCGCCATCCAGCTTCTTCGTCACGCCAACGCCCGCGCCGCTCGCCCCGCGCAAGGCCAGCGTCGGGCCAGTGACGCCGCTTGGGCTGGCGCTGCGTGAAGATGCCCAGACACGCTACCTCAATTCGCTAGTCTCACACATGACGCTGGACGAAGAGCTGGGCCAGATGATCATGATGGGCTTCTCCGAGACGCAGATGGACGACTCGCTGGCCTATCAGATCCAGCAACTTCATGTCGGCTCGGCGATCCTCTACGCCTTCAACATCAAGACCACGCCGCAGGTCAAGGCCCTCGTCAGCGGTATGCAGGCGGACGCCACGATCCCGCTGCTCATCGCCACCGACCAGGAAGGCGGCATGGTCAACCGCATGGCCAGCATCGAGGGGTTGACGCCGACCGCCGCCATGATTGGGGCGACGGGCGACCCATCGAAGGCTTTCCAGCGCGGCCAGGCGGACGCTGCGGCGCTCGCGCAGGTCGGCATCAACCTCGACCTCGCGCCTGTAGTGGATGTGCTCCAGACCTCTGGCGGCGATATCCAGACCCGCGCGTTCGGTTCTACGCCGGGCGTCGTCACGACGATGGCGGGCGCCTACCTCAACGGGCTACAGCAGAGTGGCCAGGTCGCCGGGACGCTGAAGCATTTCCCCGGCCTGGGTGATGTGCCGGTGGACCCGCACGCCACGCTCTACACCCTCACCCGCAGCCGCCCCGACCTGGAGCGCATCGACTGGGCGCCCTACCGCGCGCTCTTCGCCACCGGCAAGGTCTATGCAGTGATGTCCACCCACATCATCGTCGCCGCTGTCGATCCGACGGCCCCCGCCTCGCTCTCGCAGCCCGTCCTGACGGGCATCCTCCGCGATGACCTGGGCTTCAACGGCGTGGTCATCACCGACGGCATCTACATGGGCTCGCTGGCCAAGTACACCCTCGCCCAGATCGCCGTAGACGCGATTGTGGCGGGGAACGACATCATCTGCAGCACCTACTCCATCCAGTCCACCGAGGAGATCATCAGCGTGCTGCGGCAGGCCGTCGCCAGCGGCAAGATTTCCAAGGCGCGCATCGACGCCTCGGTCCGGCGCATCCTGCTGCTGAAGATTCGCCTCGGCCTGCTGCCGATGCCAAACTTCGGCGCGCCCCTCGGCGGCTGAGGCGTCCCCGCAGGCCAATATGCCTCAGCGCGTCGCAAACTGCGTGGTGTCGTAGATAGTCACCTGCTGCGCTGGGCCGTAAGGCCCTGGATAGCTCGCAGCTATCGGCCCTAGCGAAAACAGGTAATCGCCGGAGAGGGCGAGGGCTATCGGCGGCGTCAGGCCAGCCGAAACCAAATTGACCAGCCGTCCCTCCGCCAGGTCCCAGACATAGCCGCCGCCCAGCGTGATGAGCCGCGCATTGATTGTGGGCGCGCCATCGGA
>DASVWQ010000390.1:0-2413 GCA_036393135.1 Ktedonobacterales bacterium | reverse complement strand
CGCGCCATCAGATCGAGTTCGCTGGGCCAGATGTAGCGCGTGACGATGGGGTGGACGCGCACGCCCTCGCGCGAGAGGCTGATGTGGCTCTCGTCCAGCCGTTGCGTCACCAGATCGAAGCGCCCCACATCCAACCAGACCTCGTTGACGGCGAGTGACTCGGCGTCCACGTACTGATGATCGCGCAGGCGCACCAGCGGCGCGGGCGAGGCGCCCTCCACCACGAACACGCCATCCTCCGTGAGGTGGGCGGCGACCTGCTCGAAGCAGCGCACCTGATCGTCCTGGGTCAGCAGGTTGAAGAGCGTATTGAAGACGACGTAGATCAGGCGATAGCTGCCGGGAACCGGGACGGCGGCGAAGTCGCCCAGCGTCACTGTGATCTGGTCGCCGCCGGGCTTGGCGCGCAGACGGGCGACCATCGGCTCGGAGAAGTCGATGCCGTCCACGCGGATACCGCGCGCGGCCAGCGGCAGCGCGACGCGCCCCGTGCCGATGGCCAGCTCCAGCGCGGGGCCGCCCAGCGCCAGCCGTTCGAGGAAGGCCACCGTCGCCGTGGTATCGGCTCGCTGGCTGACATCCGCATCGTCGTCGTACATCGCGGCGCTCTCTTCGCCGAAGCTCATGGCTGGCTGGTAGTCTTTCATCATCGCCTCGCAGACTCATGTTGGCGCCCCGCAGGAGCAACCTGCGGCGCACGTTGCTGATTGAACGCTTCATACAATATGATGCTGGTCGCCACTGCCAGGTTTAGCGAATCGCTCTCGCCTTGCATCGGAATCCGCACGACAGCGTCGCAGGTGGCCCGTTGCTCAGCCGTCAGCCCATGCTGCTCGCTGCCCATCAGCAGCGCAAAGGGAGTGGTGTAGCGGTAGGATTGGTACTCAATCGCCGCGTCGCTCGCCGCGCCCACTACCGCGCAACTGTACTCGCCGACCCAGCGTGTGAACTCGGCGAAGGTCGCACGCACGAGGCGCTGGGTGAAGATCGCTCCCATGCTCGCGCGCACCGCTGTGGGGTCATGTGGATCAGTGGATGCGCCGAGCAGCATCACCCCTGCCGCGCCTACCGCGTCGCTCGTGCGCAGGATGGCGCCGACATTGCCAGGATCCTGCGCTTCCCAGAGCGCCACCCAGCAGGCGCCGCGCACTGGCTGAATCTCTGCGAGGCTAGTCCAGCGCTGGCCAACAACCGCCGCCAGTCCTTGCGGATGCTCGCGCGCCGACAGGCTCATGAAGACCTCCGGCGTGACGAACAGACGGGCCAAGCCATCTGCCTGGCTGCGCTCCACGAGTTGGCGCGCAAAGTCGCTCGTCAGCAACTCTGGCGCGATGACAAGCTCCTCAATCGGCGCGCCGACCGCCAGCGCCTGCGCGACCAGCCGAATCCCCTCGACAAGAAATAGCCCCGTCTGATCGCGTGCGCGCCGATGCAAGATGGCGCGTATCCGTCGAACGGCGGGGTTGTGGCGGCTCGCAATCATATGGCGAGTCCCTCCTTGTACCCTGATGAACGACAATATGTGAGGTTCATAAAAGTGTTGTGCGGCGGCGCAATGTGGCCCAGCGGTTGATATGGATGTACAAAATAGGGCGGATACGCGGGGGGCGGGTAAACCCGCAGCTAGGGGCCTGCGGGCCACGAAGCCTGCCGTCGCAGGCTGGGTCCCTCACCGACCGATTCAGCGGGTGGCGAGAATCGTGGCGTCCCTCGCTGGAACCCAGGCTGCGCAGGCGCCCTTCGTGGCGCGCACGCCCGTAGACGCAGCTTCAGCCGCCCCTACCCATCGGCCCTACCCGCCCTATCTTGATACACTGCATCCAACCGCTCGCTACCCGTCTGCCAGCGTTACGCCAGCTCCGCCGCTGTGTCGGGCTGCCCCTCGCTGTCGCCCGTCTGCCACAGCTCGCGCATCTCCGGGCTGGTGGCGAGCAGACCATCGAGCGTGCCTTCCGCCACCACCGCGCCCTCTTTCAGCACGATGATGTGATCGGCCCGCCGCAGCGCCGCCCGCCGATGCGAAACAACCAGGCAGGTCGCGTCGCCCTGCGCGAAGAGGCCCTCCCAGAGCCGCTGCTCCGTCTCCACGTCCAGCGCCGAAGACAGGTCATCGAAGACCATCAGGTCGGCGTGGCGGGCGAACATCCGCGCCGCCGCCGTCCGCTGGATCTGCCCGCCAGAGAGGCGCACCCCGCGCGGGCCAACCAGCGTCTCGACGCCCGCCTCCATCGCCGCGATGTCTGGCTCCAGCAGGGCCAGCCCCAGCGCGCCATCGAGGTCCGCCGCCTCTGGCGAGTCACCCAGCAGCACGTTATCGCGCAGCGACTCGCTGAAGAGGCGTGGCGCCTGCGAGGTGTAGGCCACCCGTGGCGGCGTGAAGAACGTCGCGGGGTTCTCGACCCGCGCGTCGTTC
>DASVWQ010000389.1:0-2706 GCA_036393135.1 Ktedonobacterales bacterium | reverse complement strand
GACGCCGACCAGTTACCCTCGGTCGGGCCGGGCGCCGTGCTGGCCGACATCCTCGCCAGCGAGCGCGTCCCCAGCGCGCGACTGACCGAACTCTTCCGCCAGGCGCAAGAGAGCGCGATCATCCTGACGGCGCACCGCGTCAACGCGGGCGAGGTCCCGTCGCTGCGCAACGACCCCGACAGCGATTTCTTCTGGCTGCGGGCCGACTCGCCGGAGGCGGCGCAACGGCTGGTGGTGGACCTGGTAGCGCGGCGGCTGCCCGCGCGCTACGGCTTCGACCCGATCCGCGACATCCAGACCCTCGCGCCGATGTATCGCGGGGCGGCGGGCGTGACGGCGCTGAACCTGGCGCTCCAGGCGCGGCTGAATCCGGGCGGGCCAGCGAGCGCGGGCGAGGTGGCCTACGGCGACCATACGCTGCGGGTGGGCGACAAGGTGATGCAGGCGCGCAACAACTACGACAAGGGGCCGGGCGGCGTCTTCAATGGCGACCTGGGCTATGTGACGGCCGTGGACGCCGAGGACGGTGGCGTGACCGTAACCTTCCCCGACACGACCGAGCGCGGCGCGGTGGTCGCCTACGAAGCCCACGAACTGGACGAACTGGCGCTGGCCTACGCCTGCACCATCCACCGCGCGCAGGGTAGCGAGTATCCGTGCGTGGTGATGCCACTGGTCACACAGCACTATCTGCTGCTCCAGCGGACGCTGCTCTACACCGCCATCACGCGGGCGAAACGGCTCTGCGTGCTGGTGGGTGATCCCCGCGCGCTGCGGCAGGCGGTGGAGAACAGCCAGCGGGCCACGCGCTACACCGGCCTGGCTGACCGCCTGCGCGGGCCGCGGCTCCCTGGGTACGAGGTGGAAGCCATCCAGGATCGGCGTTAGGGAACGCGCGCCAAGTGCGCAGGAGGGTACCACATGAGCGCTTGGGGGTCCGAGTAATAACACATCCGCCTGGGATGTGGGCGCTCGTTGCGCCCCTCACCCCAACCCCTCGCCCTCTGGGAGAGGGGCCAGGGGTGAGGGTTTGACGCAACGACAACGACCGCAGCGGACATGTTATAACTTCGACCATCGGCAGGAATGTCCAGTTTGTTGACTTGATATATTAACAATAGGGCAGCTATACTCAGTGACGATGGGGAGACCACATCCCCTGGCTTCTTCGCACGCCGGAGGCCGGAGCGGAGGAACGCCGCGACTGGCGGAATGATGCACTAATGCTAGCAGGAGGCGCCAGATATGGCTGAGACGACAACGAGTGGGGCGACGAGCGCGCAGGGCTATGCCCACCCGGAAACCCTGGTGGATACGCAGTGGGTGGCCGACCACCTGAATGATCCCACGGTGCGCATCATCGAGGCGGACGAGGACCCGCTGCTCTATGAGATCGGGCACATCCAGAACGCGGTGAAGCTCGACTGGCATGTGGACGTGCAGGACCCGGTGCGCCGCGACTTCGTGGACCACGCGGCCTTCGAAGCGCTGATGAGTCGCTATGGGATTGGCCCGGAGACGACCATCGTGCTCTACGGCGACAAGAGCAATTGGTATGCGGCGTACAGCTACTGGCTCTTCCGTATGTATGGCCACCGCGACCTGCGCCTGATGAATGGCGGGCGCATCAAGTGGGAGGCGGAGGGCCGCCCCTACGTGAAGGATGCGCCAACGTTCACGCCGACGCAGTACACCGCGCCAGAGGCCGACAGCAGCGTCCGCGCGTTCCGCCGCCAGGTGGAGGATGCGCTGGAAGCGAAGCGCGGCGCGCTGGTGGACGTGCGCTCGAACGACGAGTACACCGGCAGGCTGCTGCACATGGTCAACTATCCGCAGGAGGGCGCCCAGCGGGGCGGCCACATCCCCACCGCGCAGAACATCCCCTGGAGCACAGCGGCCAACGCCGACGGCACATTCAAGTCGGCGGATGAGCTGCGGGCGATCTACGGCGGCAAGGGCATCACGCCCGACAAGCCGGTCATCACCTACTGCCGGATTGGCGAGCGTTCGGCGCACACCTGGTTCGCCCTGACCCAGCTCCTCGACTATCCCGACGTGCGCAACTACGACGGCTCCTGGACAGAGTGGGGCAACCTCGTCGGCGCGCCCATCGAGAAGGGCGAGTAGTCGGCGCCAACCGCTGCCCTCCGCGTGATTCAGCGGATCTCTCCACCCTCCCCACAGCGTGCGGCAGGCGATTGCACGCTATAGGGAGGGTGTATCGCGTCACGCGCCAGTTGACAGCGCCGCCTGATTGCGGATAATGCCTGTATGCGCTGGGCCAGGGCCTGCGCGCGGCGTTACAACAGAAGCGAGGGGAGGCGGGCAATGCTGGCGAAGGTGCGGAGCTGCGCGGTGGTCGGGCTGGAGGGCGCGATTGTCGAGGTTGAGGTGGACATCGCGCATGGGCTGCCGTTCTTCGGCCTGGTCGGGCTGCCCGATACCGCCGTCAACGAGGCCAAGGAGCGGGTACGCGCGGCGATCAAGAATAGCGGCGCCATCTTCCCGCTGAAGCGCGTGGTGGTGAATCTGGCCCCCGCCGACCTGCGCAAGGCCGGCCCGGCTTACGATCTGCCCATCGCCATCGGCATCCTGCTGGCCACCGAGCAGATCGCCCCCTTCTCGGCTACCGGTCCCGTCGCGGAAGTTGAGGACGCGCTCTTCCTTGGCGAGCTGAGCCTGGATGGCAGCCTGCGCCATACGCAT
>DASVWQ010000388.1:0-3702 GCA_036393135.1 Ktedonobacterales bacterium | reverse complement strand
GCGCAGCTCCTCGTCCGTCAGCGGGCGGTTGAGGCTGAAGTCGAAGCGGAGCCGGTCTTCGGCCACCAGACTGCCACGCTGGTTGACCTGATCGCCGAAGAGGTCTTTCAGCGCGCGGTGCAGCAGATGCGTCGCGCTGTGGTTGCGCATGATGTGGCGGCGGCGTTCCGCGTTCACCTGGGCGCGCACGCTCGCCCCCACGCGCAGGCTGCCCTCGGCCATCTGACCGAAATGGACGGTCAGTCCGGGCACGGGGCGCTGCGTATCCACCGTCTGGAACGCGCCCATCTCGTTGCTGATCACGCCCTGGTCGCCCAGTTGGCCGCCGGCTTCCGCGTAGAATGGCGTCCGCGCGAGCACGATAGCCGCGTTCTCCGGCGCCGTCACCATATCGACCGGCTGGCCGTTCACCAGCAGGGCGACGATTTCGCTCTCGTCCGCCACTCCGTCGTAGCCGCTGAACACGGTCGGCGGCAGGACCTTCACTAGATTGGTCCATGCCTCTTCCCCCTTTTCGCGCTTGAAGGGGTTGGTATCTTGCCCCCGCTTGCGCTGCTGCTCCATCTCCGACTCGAAGCCCTGGCGATCCACCGCCAGCCCGCGCTCCGCCACGACTTCCTCGGTTAGCTCCAGCGGGAAGCCGTGCGTGTCATACAGGCGGAAGGCGACATGGCCGGAGAGCGTCTGCTCGCCCGCCGCCGCCATCCGCGCCAGCTCGCGCTCCAGCAGCTCCAGCCCGGTCGCCAGCGTCTGGTTGAACTTGCGCTCCTCCATGCTGAGGATGTCGATGATCTGGCCGTGGCGCTGTTCGAGCTGGGTGTAATGCTCACCCATCTGCCGGATGATGATCTCCGCCACCTCCGTCAGGAAGGGGCGGTCGAGGCCGAGTTTCTTGCCAAACAGCACCGTCCGCCGCAGCACCCGCCGGAAGACATAGCCGCGCCCGCCGTTGCTCGGCAGCACGCCATCCGCCGCCATGAAGACGAGGCCGCGCCCGTGGTCGGCCACCACCCGCAGCGCGCGGTCGTGCTGGTCGTTCGCGCCGTACTCCCCGCCGACCATCCCCGCGATACCGTCGATGATGGTGCGGAAGATGTCGGTGTCGTAGATCGACTTCACGCCCTGCAGGACGACCGCCAGCCGCTCCAGCCCCATGCCGGTGTCGATGTTGGGATGCTTGAGTGGCGTGCGGACGCCGTGCTCGTCCTGGTAATACTGCATGAAGACCAGGTTCCAGATTTCGAGGAACCGGTCGCAGCGCGGGCAGGCGGGCGCGCAGTCCGGCTCGCCACAGCCGTATTCCGCGCCACGGTCATAGTAGATTTCAGAGTCGGGGCCGCACGGCCCGCGATCCCCAGGAGGCCCCCACCAGTTATCGTCGAGGCGGGTGACGCTCTCCGCCGGGATGCCCGTCACCGCCTGCCAGTAGCCCGGCGACTCCGCGTCATCCTCGTGGACGGTCGGATAGAGCCGCTCCGCCGGGATGCCGTAAACCTGTGTCAGCAGCTCCCACGCGAACTCGATGGCCTCGCGCTTGAAATAATCGCCCACGGAGAAGTTGCCGAGCATCTCGAAGAAAGTCAGATGCGAATCATCGCCCACTTCGTTGATGTCGGTCGTGCGAAAGCACTTCTGCGCGGTGGTCAGGCGCTTCGCGGGCGGCGTCTCCTGGCCGAGGAAGAAGGGGATCATCTGCTGCATCCCCGCTGTCGTCAGCAGCACCGTCGGGTCGCGCGGGATCAGCGATGAGCTGTTCATTCGCTGGTGGCCGCGCTCCTCGAAGAAGCGCAGGAAGCGCTCACGCATCTCGGCGCCGGTGAGCGGCGTCATGCCGCCTGATTGCGCGTCGCCATTCGCGGCTGCGGAGCGCGCGGCCGGTCGCGCGCTCGACGCAGTGCGCGCCGACCGGGGGGTGATAGTGGGCCGCTGGCCCTGGTTCTTCCCTGTCGTGTCGTTTGATTGCGACCGCTTTCCAGGCATCTTGTCGCCTCACCTTGCCTTCTGTACGCGCGTCTCTGGCGGCGTACCACTAGCGGGACATGAACGCGCCGACCCAGTTCCGACAGGCCGACGCGAATACAATGGCGCCGCCACCGGCTCACGTTTTCGCGGGTGACGGCGCTCCCTGCCAGTATACCCCGCGCCAGCGCCGATGGCAACGCGCATGAGGCCTATTGGGACGCCGCCGCGCGTTGCGGGCGGGAAGGCGGCGTTCGGGCCAGCGCAATTGACACCCCGCGCGCCGCCGCCCTATACTGCGCGGTGTCTATGGGGGCGGTTTCGCGCTTCCACACGCCGCTCTTGCCGCCACTCTTGCGAGGAGACACGCATGCCGGGTGACTATCCGCCGCGCGATCCGGATGGCGCGCGGTTCCGGCGCCCCGGCGAGAGCCGCCTTGGCCAGAGCCAGCCCGGCGCGTCGCGCTGGCAGGCGCCACAACCCCCCGCCAATCGTCCCGGCGCCTCCGGCGCGTGGGGCCGCCCGCCCGCCAGCAACCCCGGTCGCTCCAGTGGCTCCAACGTCTATCGCCCCTATTCCAGCGGCGCCCGCACAGCCATGCCGCCCGGCGGGCCGCGCGTCTCCGGGCAGTGGGGCGCCGTGGACCGCTTCGGCGCCAGCGCGCCCGGCGCGGGCCTCACCTCCGCCCACATGGAGGCGATCCACCGCAAGCGGTTGGGCTTCGCGCTCTTCCACGATGGCAATGTCGGGCATCTCTGGCGCGGCGAGGTCATGTCGCTGCTGGGTGAGGGCGCGTTGAGCGTCGGCGTCATCATCTGGCTGGTCGGGCTGACCGGCTCGCCCTATGTCGTGCTGGCGGCGCTGCTGGCGCTGGGTTTTCCGCTGCTGCTGGTCGCTCCGCTCGGCGCGACCTTCGAGAATGTCGCCGAGCCGGGACGTCTGCTCACCTGGGTTGGGCGTGTGCGGGTCTTCGCCACACTGGGTATCGTCGGGATGCACTTCCTGACGGTCTATCCGCTGCTGTACATCCTGCTCTTCGTCATCGGGATGAGCGGACGCCTGCGCCAGTCGCTGCGGGTGGCCGCGTCGCGCGCCTGCCTGGCTCCCGGCGAACTGGAACTGGTGACGAACGACCTCTATGTTGGCTCGGCGGTCGCGGCGGTGGTGGGGCCACTGCTCGGCTCGGTCCTCTTCCTCGCGCTGGGCGACCGCATTATCCTAGTGGGGGTCGCGGCGGCGCTGCTCTTCCTGCTGGCAGGCAACTCGGATGGCATGCTCGACGCGCTGCCTGAGGCCCAGCGCGGCTTCCTCCAGGCGACCCCCGCGACCGTCGCCCCCGACGACGCCACCCGCGATGAATTGCTGGCCGCCGCTCGCGATGAGCAGGGCGTCAGCGCGGATGACGAGGACGACGACGCGCCGCTGACCCCGGAGCAGGCTGAGTTGGCCCTGCCAGAGTGGTATCAGCAGGGGCCGCAGACGCCAGCGCAGGCCGCCGCTGACATCCGCGTGGGGCTGGCGCTGGCGGGCGGGCGCAGCGCGAGCGCGACGGCGCTGCTGGCGTTGCTGGCGCTGGCGCTGACGGGCGGTGGGCTGGCCGTGCTGGAGGTCTTCTATCTCGGCGACCGCCTGAACCTGCCGCCGGTCTACCTGGGCGTGGTGGTCGCGCTGGAGGCGGGTGGGCTGACGCTGGGCGCGCTGCTGGCGAGCCTGCCGGGCCTCCGCGCGCTCGGCTCGCGCCT
>DASVWQ010000387.1:0-7986 GCA_036393135.1 Ktedonobacterales bacterium | reverse complement strand
GAGGGCGGCGCCTTCGACATCGGCGCGCTGGTCGAGATCGGCGAGGCGCCAGATGTAGGCGTGGCGCCGGAGGTCGAGGACCGCGCCTTCAATCCCTGGCTGGCGCGCGACCTGGGCGACTATGAGCCGTCCGCCTTCTGGGCGCTGCTGCGCGCGGCGGCGCGGCCACGCCTCGCGGAAATCTTTGGCCCCGACCTGCGGCAGGTGGGCGCGACCTGCGCGTTCGACGCGGGGACGGGGCAGGCTTCGCTCGGCTGCCTGATTCCCACGGGCCGACCGCTGCTCCACCTGGGCGACTTCCACAGCGTGCGGATGCGCCTGAGCGATGGCGCGCTGGAGGTCTCAGTCCCCGTCACCGATCTGCGCCTCTACGAGCCAGACCACCAGACGCCCCGCAGCGCGGCGGTCGCCGACCTGAACGCGCGGCTCAGTCGCGGGGTTCCCGTCATCCTGAGCGTGGGTGTCTCGCGCGAGTGGCAGAAGCCCGGCGAATCAGCGCCGCGCCACTGGCTCCAGGTCAACAGCATTCACCTGGGCGACCGCCCGCTGTGGACCGACCAGCAGATCGCGCAAGCGGCAGGTCGCGCCATCACCGCCCATCACGGCCTCGATGACCTGCCCTTCTGAGCCGCCACCCGCCGCGCCCACCAGCTAGCCCGAGGTCGAGCTGAAGGTCGGTGTTGGCGTGGGGCTGGTGACGGGCGCGCTGGCCGTCGCGGTCGGCGTTGGCCTGGCAGGCGTATGGGTTGGCGTCGGCGCGCTGGCTCCAGCATGCGGCGTCGCGGCGCTGTGCGTGGGAGTCGGTGTCGCTGCGATTGGCGAGACAGGCGGTGTACTGAAACTCGGCGTGTCTGGCATGCTGACGGTGGTTGCCGTTACCGTCGCGGCAGGCGGCGCAGTCTGGGACGCGGACGGCAGCAGCCGCGGCCAGACGCTCGTGGCAATCAGGAATAGG
Source organism: Ktedonobacterales bacterium (assembly GCA_036393135.1). Classification (GTDB taxonomy): domain Bacteria; phylum Chloroflexota; class Ktedonobacteria; order Ktedonobacterales; family JADMIN01; genus JAKAIY01. The sequence goes on along the minus strand of DASVWQ010000387.1, from coordinate 7,031 downwards.
GCCAGCAGCAGGTTCGCGCTAAAGAGGCTGAGCGCGGTGATGACCATCCGGGCGCTGTTGGGTTGCGCGCCGTCGGGTTCGGGCAGAGCGGCGGGCGGCTCACTCACATGAGGAACTCCCTCGCGGGCGCGGCGGAGGGCGCACAGCGGATCCGTGGCCAGGCGACCGCGCGCGGGCATGGATCAGGAATCAGGTCAGGAATCAGGGATCGGGCGCGGCGTGAGCGGAGCGCACAGGCGCGGGCGGGAAGAGACAGGCGTGCGCGGACTCACGGGGAATACCAGAGATGCGGCTATTCTGGGGCCTGCCGGTAAAGCTGTCAAGCCCTGTAATCCTTCATCGCGCTTGCCGCGGTGGCTGCCAAGGCTTCCTCGCCCTACAGAGTCCACCGCGACCTGTGGCGCGCGGCTATAGGCGGACGGATGCGCCGCCAGGTCTTCAGGCGAAGAGCAGCCCAATGGCGAGCGCGCTGCTGACGCCAACCAGCCAGCCGAGCAATACCTGCCCCGTGGTGTGGCGTCCCAGTTCGACCCGCGACCAGCCGACGAGCGCGGTGGCGATGGCGGCGGGCAGCCCCCAGCCCGGCGCGAAGAGCCAGAGCAGCGCGGCGCAGCCAGCGGCGGCGGTGGCATGGGCGGAGACTTTGTAGCCGTAGTTGATGACGCCATCGATGGCGTTGGCCAGCGTCATGGCGAGCGCGGCGATGATGGTCACGCGCGGCGCGTCGATCCAGAAGTAGATGGCGGTGAGCAGCAGCGCGAAGAGCAGGCCGATGGGGTAGAGTTTGTAGCGCTGCTTGCGGACGCTCACGTCGAGGTCGCTCCAGTGGCCCCGCGCGACCTGGAAGGCGACCAGCGCGGCCACTGGCGCGGTCGTCGTCACCACGGCAATCAGGCAGACGATCAGCGTCTCGCGCGCCGAGCCTTCCTGCGCGTAGGTGATGGCCGCCAACGTCACCAGCGGAAACGCGACCGGGTGGATGATCGCGGAGACTGCCGCAGCCAGCGTCTGGCGCAGCGACTTCTTCGCCTCCACCTTGTTCAGCTCCATGACCGCATCGCTTTCCGTTCGTGGCGGGCTGCCCGCGCCGCCGGGCCGCTTCCACAGCGGGCCGCAAAAATGCAAGGGCATTGTATGAGGCGCCGTCAGGCCTGTCAATGCGATGGCCGCAATAGTTTCCCAGCGCTGCGCGATGTCGCGCAGCGGAACGCCAGCGACGGACGGCGCGACCGGGCGGGCGAATCTCCGCCGGGTAGGCGCCATTTTCGCCGCTGGCGCGTATACAGGGTACTGGATCGCGCTCATACGCCGCGCGCCGTCGCGTCCCCCCTCCCCCTCTCCCAGCGGGAGGCGGACCCCGCGAGCGAGCGGGGCAGGGGCCACGGGGCGCCGTAGCGGCGCTGCGGTATAATCCGATACAGTCTCTGGCGCCAGGGGATGGAACGCCGTCCGCTGCGCCTGTCTATGCGTCGCTAGCGCCCGCGCAGCGCAAGCGATTCCACCCGAAAGCGAGGCGCGAGCGAAGATGGATACACGGTCGCCGCTCCGGGCCGATCCGGACGGGCAGTCGCTCTTCACGCGAGTGAAGTCTCTGCTGCCCAGCCGCAACGCCCTCAATAACCCTCAGGGAGGCCCGCCCAACCGGCCTTCCAATACTCCCGGCGGTCCCGGTGGCCCCGGTGGCGCCGGGAACCAGCGCCCGCGCAGCAACAGCCTGAGCTGGATCTCGCGGCTGCTGCTGCTCGCACTGATCGTGCTGGTCGGCGTCGAGCTATACAACTGGCTCAATGTCAGCGCCAACGGCCAGACCATCAACATGTCCTATAGTGACTTCATCGGCTATGTCGATAACAACCAGGTCACGTCGGTCACGCTTGATAGCGGCACGATCACAGGCACGCTGACCAGCCAGATCACCTACAAGCAGGAAGACGGCACGACCGTCACCGCCAACAAGTTCGCCACCTACGAGAACTTCAGCAACGATCTGCCGCTGCAACAGGCGCTCACCGACCACAACGTCAAGGTCAACATCAAGTCGTCGGGCGCCAGCGACATCTGGTGGGGCCTGCTCATCAATATCGGGCCAATCATCCTGCTGGTGGCGCTGCTCGTCTGGTTCTCGCGCCGCGCGACCCAGAGCCAGCAGAACATCTTCAACTTCGGTCGCAGCCGCGCCAAGCTGATTATGGAGGACCGCCCGAACACCACCTTCGCCGATGTGGCGGGTGTGGATGAGGCCAAGGCCGAGCTGGAAGAGGTCGTCGAGTTCCTCAAGACGCCGCAGAAGTTCCAGCGCCTCGGCGGCAAGATTCCGAAGGGCGCCCTGCTCGTTGGCCCTCCTGGCACCGGCAAGACGCTGCTGGCGCGGGCGGTCGCGGGTGAGGCGGGCGTGCCGTTCTTCTCGATGTCTGGCTCCGAGTTTGTCGAGGTGCTGGTGGGCGTCGGCGCGAGCCGCGTCCGCGACCTCTTCGACCAGGCCAAGAAGGCTGCGCCGAGCATCATCTTCATCGATGAGATCGACGCCGTGGGCCGCCAGCGCGGCACCAGCCTGACCACCAACGATGAGCGCGAGCAGACCCTCAACCAGCTCCTCGTGGAGATGGACGGCTTCGACTCGCACCAGGCGGTCGTGGTGATCGCCGCGACCAACCGCCCCGACAACCTCGACCTGGCGCTGCTGCGACCGGGCCGCTTCGACCGTCGCGTGACGGTGGACCGCCCCGACTGGAAGGGCCGCCAGGCGATCCTCGCGATTCACTCGCGCGGGGTGCCGATGGCCTCCGACGTGGACCTCCAGACGCTGGCTCGCGCCACGACTGGCATGGTCGGCGCCGACCTGGCGAACCTTGTCAACGAGTCTGCATTGCTCGCTGCCCGCCGGAACCTCGACCGTGTGAACATGCGCTGCTTCTTTGACGCGCTGGACCGCATCCAACTTGGCGCCGAGCGGCCGCTGGTGCTGACCGAGGAAGACCTGCGCATCGTCGCGGTGCATGAGGGCGGCCACGCGCTGGTCGGCCTGCTCACGCCGCACTCTGACCCGGTGACGAAGGTAACGATTGTGCCGCGCGGCCAGGCGCTGGGCGTGACGCAGTACACCCCGCTCGATGACCGCTACAACTACTCCAAGGCCTACCTCTTCGGGCGCATCATGACGGCGCTTGGCGGGCGCGCGGCGGAGGACGTGGTGATCGGCAGCATCACCACCGGCGCGGAGAACGACCTCCAGCAGGTGACGCTGATCGCGCGCAATATGGTCGCCCGCTGGGGCATGAGCGAGCGTGTCGGCCTCGTCTCCTTCAGCGACCGTCCCAGCCCCTTCGGCGCGGGCGGTGACATGGGCCAGCGCGACTACAGCGACGCCACGGCGGCCACGATCGACGAGGAGACGCATCAGCTGGTAGAGACCGCGTACAAGCAGGTGCGGTCGATGCTCAGCGAGCACCGTGTCACGCTGGAGCGCATCGCGATGGAGTTGCGCCGCCACGAGACACTCGACGCGAAACAGCTTGGCCAGATTCTGGTCGAGACGGGCGTGAGCCTGGCGGAGGTCGCGCCAACGGCAGGCGCCGAGACGCTGCCCGACACGGCGCCCGCCAGCGCTGATGGCTCCGCCAATGGTGGTCTCGGCGCCTCCGCCGCGGGCTTCCCCGGCGTCAGCCTGAATCCGCCGCAGAACTAGCCACACGCGACGCTAGACGCGACCACGCGCGGGCCGGGTACCCTTCGGGGCGCCTGGCCCGCGTTGTCGTGTCGCTCGCGCCCACCCACGCTTGCCGCGTCGCGCGCTGGCGGGCTATGATGCGGCGGGTAGCCTGTTGCGCGGGAAAGGAGCGGCGGTGTGGAGATACGCGAACTGACCGAGGCCGACGCCGCGACCTACTGGGCGCTGCGGCTGCGGGCGCTGCGCGAGGATCCAGCGGCGTTCGGCTCGACCTATGCGGAGTCGAAGGACCGTCCGCTGGCGGCGGTGGCCGCGCGCCTGCGCGAGATGGCGGGGGCGGACGACTGCATCCTCGGCGCGTTCGCGGATGGCGCGCTGGTCGGCATCGTCGCCTGTGTGCGCGAGTCTGGCCGCAAGAATCGCCATCTCGCCAAGATCTTCCAGATGTATGTCGCGGCGGAGACGCGCGGCCAGGGCGTCGGGCGGGCGCTGATGGAGACGGTGATCGCACGGTCGCGGTCGCGCGAGGGGCTGGAGATGCTGACCCTCGATGTCGTGACCACCAACACTGTCGCCCGCGCGCTCTACCTGAGCCTCGGCTTCACCGTCTTCGGGACCGCCCCGCACGCGCTGAAAGAGGACGACGGGCGCTACCTGGACGAAGACCTGATGGCGCTGGCGCTCTGAACCGGCGGAGTGCCTGGCGCGCGATAGATTCGGCAGACGTGAGAGATTCGACAGGCGATAGGGGAGGCAACGCGATGACGCGGCAAGACGGCGACGGAGCCACAGGCGCGACGGGAGCGGCGAGCGCGGTGAGCGGGCCGAGGCCTGTGAGGGCGCCGCGCGGGACGGAGCTTTCGTGCAAGGGCTGGCAGCAGGAAGCGGCGCTGCGCATGCTGATGAACAACCTCGATCCAGAGGTGGCCGAGCGCCCCGATGACCTGGTGGTCTACGGCGGCTCTGGGCGGGCAGCGCGAAGCTGGGCGGCCTTCGACGCCATTGTGGCGGCGCTGCGGGCGCTGGAGGGCGACGAGACGCTGCTGATCCAGTCGGGCAAGCCAGTTGGCGTCCTGCGCACACATCCTGGCGCGCCGCGTGTGTTGATCGCCAATAGCAACCTCGTGCCGCACTGGGCCAACTGGGATGAGTTCCGGCGGCTGGAGGCGCTGGGCCTGACGATGTACGGCCAGATGACCGCTGGTTCGTGGATCTATATCGGCTCGCAGGGCATCGTGCAGGGGACATATGAGACGTTCGCCGAGGCCGCCCGCCAGCGCTTCAGCGGCTCGCTGAAGGGAACCGTCACCCTGACAGCGGGGCTGGGTGGCATGGGCGGCGCGCAACCGCTGGCCGTCACGATGAACGAAGGCGTCGCGCTCTGTGTGGAGATCGACCCGCAGCGCATCCAGCGCCGCCTCGACACGGGCTATCTCGATGAGACGGCCCCCGACCTGGACGAGGCCCTGCGCCGCGCGGAGGAGTACAGGGCCCAGGGTGTCGGGCGCAGCATTGGCCTGGTGGGCAACGCCGCCGAGGTCTTTCCGGAGATCGTGCGGCGCGGCGTCCACATGGACCTCGTGACCGATCAGACCTCCGCCCACGACGCGCTCAACGGCTATATCCCCGCCGGGCTATCGCTGGAGCAGGCGGCGACGCTGCGCGTGAGCGATCCAGCGGAGTACGAGCGGCGCTCGCTCGCCTCGATGGCCGAGCATGTCCGCGCGATGCTCGATTTCGATGAGATGGGCGCGGTCGTCTTCGACTACGGCAACAACCTGCGCGGGCAGGCGCTGCGGGCGGGCGTGGAGGACGCCCTGCACTTCCCCGGCTTCGTCCCCGCCTTCATTCGCCCGCTCTTCTGCGAGGGCAAGGGGCCGTTCCGTTGGGTGGCGCTCTCCGGCGACCCGGAGGACATCCGCCGCACCGATGAGGAGCTATTGCGGCTCTTCCCCGAAAACGCCTCGCTCGCCCGCTGGATTCACATGGCGCAGGAGCGCATCCACTTCCAGGGGCTGCCCGCGCGCATCTGCTGGCTGGGCTATGGCGAACGCGACAAGGCCGGGCTGGCGTTCAATGAGCTGGTGCGGCGCGGTGAGGTGAAGGCGCCCATCGTGATTGGCCGCGACCACCTCGACTCCGGCTCGGTCGCCTCGCCCTACCGCGAGACGGAGGCCATGCGCGACGGCTCCGACGCCATCGCCGACTGGCCGATCCTCAATGCGCTGGTCAGCACAGCGGGCGGCGCCTCGTGGGTCTCGTACCACCACGGCGGCGGCGTCGGCATCGGCTATTCGCTGCACGCGGGCGTTGTGATCGTCGCGGATGGCACCGACGAGGCGGCGGAGAAGCTCGCGCGCGTGCTGACCAACGACCCCGGCATGGGGGTCATCCGCCACGCTGACGCGGGCTATCCAGAGGCGATCCAGGTCGCCCGCGAGCGTGGCGTCAAGATTCCGATGCTGCCGGAGGAGTAGCGGCGCGCGGGCGCTGGCGCCTGGCTTGCGGCGCTCATGGCGGTCTGTGTCTGTTCGCCTGGCGAAGAGAGGAGAACCGCTATGGACGCGCAAAACGCCATGCGTGGCATGTTTGGCATGGAACCCATGCTCAAGCGGCTGACCGATAACTGGTGGCTGTTCCTGATCCAGGGCATCGCCAGCATCATTCTTGGGATTCTGGCGCTGGTCTGGCCAGGCGAGACCCTGATCGTCCTGATCGCCATCCTGGGCTGGTTCGTGCTGATCAACGGCGCGCTGGGGGTTATCTTCGCGATTGCCAGCGCCACCAGTTCGCGTCCGTGGGGCTGGAAGTTGACCTATGGGATTCTGGGCGTGCTGGTGGGTCTGCTCATCCTGCGCTGGCCGGGTGTCACGGCGCTGACCATCCTGTTTTTCATCGGCTTCTGGGCGATCATGGTGGGCCTCACCGAGATCGTCGGCTCCATCGCTGACCGTCACGAGGTCCCGCACGCCTGGCTGCTGGCGCTGGAGGGCGTCGTCTCGCTGCTCTTTGGCATCGCGATGGTCGTCTGGCCGGGCGTGGGCTTGCTGACTGTCGCCCTGTTGGTGGGCATCTACGCGCTGATCCACGGCCTGCTGTATTGCGTCGTCGCCTTCCGCGTGCGATCGCTGGGGCAGACGCTCGCCACCCGCATGCCGCCCGCCATCATGGATAGCGGCGCCACCGCCTGACGGCCCGCTATGGCGCCGCCATCAGCAGCGTGGTGGAGGGGTTGGGGCAGCTCCAGCCTGGCGCGGTGAGGGGGCCGCTGGCGATCAGCGTGGGCGTCCCGCTGACCGCGTCGCTCGTGACCTGCGCGACATAGAGGCCCGCTGCGGCGCCGTCCTTCGGGGTGGGCAGCGGC
>DASVWQ010000386.1:0-19168 GCA_036393135.1 Ktedonobacterales bacterium | reverse complement strand
AATCAGCGGCTGGAAGTAGCCGATGCCACCGGTGGGTGGAGGGGCGCCATGACGAACTGAGCCGACCGCCCAGAGCTCGTTAGATCCAGGGATCGCGCTGAGCGCGGTGAAGCTTCCGGCGGTTGCGTCACTGGGTAGCGGGCTTGCCACGACCTTCCATGCCGAGCCATCCCAGCGTTCGATCACGGGCTGCGGATTGTAGCCCAGACCGTTGTAGTAGCCGGCTGCCCACACGCTATTTACGGTCTGCGCCACCACGCTATTGAAAGCACTGATTGTTTGGCCCGGGATGGGAGTGGAAACGACGCTCCACTGCGTCCCATTCCAGTGTTCGACCAGTATCCACTCGTTGGAGGACACGGTAGATGGCTCTATGCCGACCGCCCAGACATCCTGGGGAGACACCGCCGCGACGCTATTCAGATAGCCAGCGCCGGGATTCGTGATGATGCGCCAGGTTGCGCCGTCCCAGTATTCGATCAGGCTTGCCGTGAGATTACTGCCTTCACCCGCGGTGTTCATTCCGACTGCCCATGCGTTGGATGGTGATAGCGCGCTCACGCTTGCCAACTGGCTTTGCGCGTACTGTGTCGCAGCCGGGCTTGACGTGATCGCCCAGCTTTTGCAGGCCTGAGGCGTTGCTGTGGGCGTTGGCTTGGGGCCACCGCCAGCAGACCCGCAGGCCGCCAGGGCAAGTGTAAGCGTCGCCAGCGTCAGCCCTGCCGCGAGTATTCGTCGCCACATACGTAGACTCCTTCTCCTGATGTTCCTTGCGTGGCGAGCGGCTGGTTTCCTTCTGGTTCCCTCGGCGTTCCTTCGATGCCGCGAGTAGTGGGGTGCTGGCGCATCCATGCGCGGCGTCATGACGCCTGTCCGGGAGCCGCGTGACCACCACTCCCCATAGGAGACTGACGCTTTGCGCTCACATCCCGCTCACAGCGCGCCGCCCGGATGTCACATACGCTTCTCGAAGTGAGCGCTGCCTGGGGGCGCCTCTGCCGAGCAGGCAGCGCGGCGCACTGGCCGAATGTGTGATAGCAGGGCCACCACTCCGCCAGGTTGACTGTTTGGGCGCCGTCGCGGCGATCTACGGACGGAGCAGTAGCGGTCAAGGGGCTGTGCGCTGGTGAGGGAATGCGAACCCGTGACCCGGTGGGGGAGCATGCGGGGAGAAGAATAGTGCCGGCGAAGGGATTCGAACCCTTAACCCCGTGAGGGGAGCAGTTTTTGAGACTGCCGCGTATACCGTTCCGCCACGCCGGCGAGGAAGGCGCCTGCCGTAGTGTACGCGATGGCCCGCGCCCGCCGCAAGCTGTGATCCTGCCGCATCCTACGCGGGTGGGCTGGTTGGGTAGTACTATCCGCGTGGCGCGCCGAGCCAACCTGTGGGCGGCGATGGCGGCGCAGCCTGATCTCGTGGACGCAGCGTGGGGTCGCCCTGCCCTTGCCACGCGCCAGCGCCTCGCCTACAATACCGCTAGTCCGGGTCCGACGCGCCCTATTGGCGGTGTTCCCCACCGCTGGAGCCGCAACGCCGCGTGTCGCCCGCCGGTTGGCCAGCGGCGCCGCGCGTCTCGCGCTGATGATTCGCTGGCCGTGTCATTGTTGACCGGGAAGGAGGCGCGCGTCGCCCGTTGGCCCGCCCTGGCGCCAGCGCGAGTCGCGCGAGAGATATAGTATGCAGATACCGCCAGACGCGCCACGCCGAGGTCCAAACTCCGCCCCATTCGGCGGTCCCACGTCGCAGCCAATGGGCGGGCCGCGCTCGCAGCCCCTCAGCGGCCCACGCTCCGGGCCACTCTCTGGGCCTCTCAGCCGACCGCGCTCGCAGCCCCTCAGCGGGCCACCCTCTGGCCCACACCCAGGCGGATCCTCGCAGCCGCGCCGCTTGCCTATGACGGGGCTGATCGACGAGCGGATCGAGCGGCTGGCCGCGCATGGACGGCAGCGCGCCTGGCTGGTGACGACAGTAGCCCTGGCCCAGGCGCTCATCACAGTGGTGATTATTCCCGGCTTCATCATCCCGACACCTAATCTGCCCGTGCTGCTGACGCTCGGCGTGGCGCTGGCCTTCTATCTCGTCGCCTTTCTGGTCAATCGCCTGCGTCACGATGACCGCGTGGCCGTCGTCATTCTGATCGGCGGCGGCGCGCTCGCCACTGCCGCGCAGGCCATTGTCACGGCGCTGCTGACCCACGATGGCGCGCGGGCGGCGCAAGCGGCGCTGCTCTTCCTGCCGTTGACATTGGAGGCGGGCCTCTTCTTCGCGTCAGAGCTGACGCTCTACGTAGCGTCGGCCTGTTCCATCGCCACGGCCTGCGCTGTGCTGCTCGCCTTCGCCCTCTCCAGCGACGCCACGCCCGTCAGCCAGGTCTACCTGGTGGTCGTCTACTCACTGGGCCTGCAAGGATTCATCGGTTTCCTGGCCTGGCGCCTGGCGCAGTTCATCAATGAGAAGGTCGAGGGGTCAGAGGCGGCTGAGGATCGCCGCTTCGCGCAGGCGCAGTTGGCCGCCAGCCAGCGGCGCGTCACCGATCAGCGCCACCAGCTGATGCAGGACCTCGGCGTCATCCAGTTCGCCGTATCCAGCGCGCTGGCGCACGACTACAACCATACGCGCATCGAGGTGGCCGATGGCGCGCTCGCGCCGCTGGCGACCAGCCTGACGATGCTGATCCAGCAGGTGCGCGCGACCAATGAGCTGGAGGTCAAGCTCCAGCGGCTGGAGGCGCAGGCGGTACCACTGGTCGAACTGGCGAACCGCCTGGCGACAGGCGCGCCTCCGGTCGCGGTCGGCGAGACCCCAACCGATTCGGTGTTCTATCCGGTGATAGCGGCGCTCAATCAAGCGCTGATGGTCAATGCGCGCCGACAGTATCGCTTACAGGAGGTCGCCGTCCAGATCGCTGATTCGCTCAGGCACAGCCGCGAGGGTTTCGCCAGCACAGCGGGCGAGTCGGCGCGGGCCGAGCAGCATGTCGGGCGTCTGGTGTCGCTGATCGGGAACCTGGTGACCACCTCGCAGCGCCAGCTGGACCTGTTAGGGCAGGCGCGGCGGGCGTTGGCGCTGGTGCTGCCTTCAGAGATCACCCGCGACGACCTGGCCGACCCGTCGCTGCGCGAGCCAGCCGTCCGCGACACGGAGGGAACCGGCGACCTCCAGGGCCTTGGCGCTGACATTGGCATTATGCGGACGGGGTTCACTGAGGAGATGGACATCCTCCAGCCGGTGGACCTGGCGACGGCGGGCATCTCGCCGCTGACGACGCCCATGCGCGCGGTGGATACCATCGAAACGGACGACGAGTCACCGACCGACGAGACGCCCGCCCTCACTGGCGACACGCTGCCCGCCGGACTGGGCGACGCCTGGCTGGCGCTCACTCAGCTGCACGCGCAGACGGCGGACGAGGCGCGAGCTGTCAATGATCTCAATCACGACATCGGCCTGTTAAAGCGTTATGTGCGCCAGACGGGCGTGGGCATCGACTGGATCGCTCAGGCCATCGAGGCCATCGAGCGCAACTCCGACCAGATGCAGCGGCTGGCCAGCCTCTCCGGCGCCAGTCTCGACGCGCTGGATGAGCCAGGCGCGTCGAGCAGTGTCTATGGCATGCGCGGCGCGTCCAATTCGATTCCGCGGCGCGCGCCGCTCGCTACCCGCCCGCAGGAGGGCGAGACACGCCTGCCGCTGGACGCCGATTCCCGCGCCGGAGCCGAGGCCGCAGCCAGCGACGCTGTGCAGCCAGCGCCCGGCTCACTGCGCGTCTCCGACCTGATTGGCCTCGACGTGCTGGGTGGGCCGGGGCTGGACCCCAGCGGGCCGATCACGCCAGGGTCGTTGGGCGGCGGTGGGGAGAACGAGCCGCAGGTCTAGCGCCGCCACGCGCCCGCGGCCCAGGGGGTAGCGCGCTTCGCCGTGCGCCGCCCCCACGCCCCTGGAGACTGAATGCTTGGTCGAACATGAGAATTGCGCTCACTTGACCGCGCGCGATACCCTGTGCTAAGCTGACCGCGATCACGCGAGGACTGCGCGCTATGCGGCTGGCGGAGAGCGCGGCGCGGCAGAGTGGAGGACAGGCATGCCAGAGCAGGCAGCGAGCGAGAAAGAATTGCTGCGTCTCCAGATTCAGGCCTATGAGTTCTATTCCGGTCTGATCGACCGCGCCGTGACGAATGGCGCGCGTGAGGCGATCATGCCGAAGTGGGACGAGCAGCGCGCCTTGGAATACAAACAACTGGCGGATCAGTTGCGGAAGCGTCTCGCACAACTGGAGAGCGACGACGCTGCGGAGACGGACGCCGGAACAACTGCCAGCGCACGCTAGTGGAATGGCGTGCGCTGACGTATTGACAGATATGCTAAGGTAGGCTCACGGATCGCCTAATCTGGTGGGTGAGGTGGGGTGAGGCTCTGGTTCCTGTCCTGGGATGGGAAGGAAGCTGGACAGCGCCGCTTATTCCATGTACAGGATGAGCGGATGCGCGTAGGTCGTCACCTCCGTAGCCGCGACAACACGATGCGGCGTCGCTGACGTATGATGGCGCAGGTGGCGCCGTCGAACGCGACCTCTGTGCGCCTGTGGTCGCCGACAGCAGGTCTTCCCGTCGCTTGGGAGCGAGGAAACTAGGAGCGCGCTGGGCTTTTGTTCCGCGCGGGGAGTATGCCGATGACCTCTCGCTATACGTCGACGACCCGGTTGAGCAATGTAATCGAGATGGTCAAGCTCTCGAAGCAGAGCGGGGTCTTGCGCGTGACCCGCGGCCAACCACAGCGCGAAATCGGACAGATCCGGTTCATCTCTGGCGAGCCGGTGTCCGCGTTGCTCGGCTCGCTGACCGGTGGCACGGCGCTCTCCGCGCTCTCCAACTGGGGCGAATGTCTGTACGAGTTCGAGGAAGGCGCCCCGGACGGCGAACAGGGCTACCCATCGCTGCCACAGAACTCACAGGCGCTGTCGCAACCGCCCGCCTACTCGCCCTCCAGCCCACCGCCGCCATCGCTTGGCTCCTGGCCGTCTTACGGCTACCCCTCCACCAACTCGCTCAACTCACTCTCCCCGCTGCCGGACTTCGGCTCATCCAGTGATGGCTCGATGCCTGGATACTACAACACGAGCCAGCCGAGTCAGTCCGGTTATGGTTATCCAGCGTCCGACCCCTACGGCGCTGGCGGCTACCCTGGCTCCAGCCCGTCAGCCACTACCTCGACCGCGCTACCGCCCCTGCGCCCTGAGCAATTGATGTCACGGCCCCGCCGCACGTCGCTCTCGGAGCAGGTGGATCAGCTTCCACTCGACCGTCGCGAGCGCATGGTGCTATTGCTGGTGGATGGCCAGCGCACCGTCGCGGACCTCGTGCGGCTGACGCGCCGAAGCGACAGTGAGCTGTATTCGGTGCTCAATCACCTGCGGATACTAGGACTCGTATTGCTTTAGCGGGACCTGGCGACAATCATACGTTACAATAGAGTGACTAGCGCGCACGGCTCCGCGTTGTCGCCTGAGGTCATGTGGCGACAGTGCGGAGCCACCGCAGTGTGCGGCGCGTGGTGGGGTCAGCCTGGCGCCAAAACGAACACCCGCGCCCACTTTGCGAATGGGGTATCCTGATCGTCCGGTTCGGCTGAGCCCAGACGAGCGGAGGAGGACGGTTCAACATGGGTCGAAGACGCTTGCGTCTGGGAATTCGAGCGCAACTTACCATCATGCTGCTGCTCGGCGCGCTGCTGAGCACGGGCGCGACGCTCTTCATCGCGAATAACGCGATCCAGCAATATGCGCTGCAACAGACGCACGCGCAAGAGCAGGAGAGCATGAAGATCGCCCTGCTGGTACTCCAGACTCAGTATGGACAGAACATCTCGGTCTCGTCTGATGGACAACTGGTAACGGACTCACCCACCACCAATGGCGGAGAGCTCGGCTCGAACAACAACTTTGGCCGATATTCGCTCAATAATGATGTCCAGTATGTTGACCAGGTGCAGCAGTTGATTGGTGGCTTCGTCAGCGTCTATCAGTGCGCCAACGCCATCAGCCTCGTCGGCCCCTGTACGCGCGTCGCTTCGACCCTTGTCCAGAGCAAGCCTGGCCCCAATGGCCTCTATCCGCGTCAGGTTGGTGGCCTGCTCGAGGCTGACCCCGCTAACCACATGGGCATTGGCAGCGACAACCCCCAGCCCTGGCTTGGCGTTGTCACCTTCAGTAACAAGGACTACTACACCGACTACTACCCGCTGCTCAATCCGCAGCAGCAACTTGTCGGTGTGATCGCGGTTGGCGTGCCGCTCGACGTAGTGACCGCGTTCCAGCGCTCGACGACGATTCAGCTCCTGTTGCTCGGCCTGATTATCATGATCGCCGGCGTGATCTTCTCCCTCCTCTTCGCGGCGACGATCATCACAACCTTGCAGAACGTGGCGCGCCAGGTGAGTAGCGCCTCTGAGCGGATCGGCGCTATCGCCTCACAACAGGCGGGCGGCTCACAGCAGCAGGTCTGGGCGGTTAACTCGATCAACAAGGCGCTACAAAACTTTGCCGAGACCACCCGCGACATCTCGCATCGCACCGATCAACTGGCTCAGATGGGCAACCAGGTGATCCAGAAGCGGGCCGAGATTTCACCGATGCAAATCGACTCGATTCTGGCGTATATCACGCGCTCGGTGCGCGACATCAGCGCCGCCAGCCGCCAGGAAGCCCAGCAGTACGACCGCATGACCAGCGCCATGCAGGCGGTTATCGAGATCGCCGAGCAGGTGGCGACCGGCTCGCATCAGGCGACCGACAGCGCCGAGCGCCTCGAAGAAGTGATCGGAGACCTCGAACAACTGGTAGGTGTGCAGCGCATCCGCTCGGCCATCGGCCAGGAGGAGCCGATGCGTGACGTGGAGCCAGAGCTAGTTGGCGCGATGTCGGGCGGGATGTCGGGCGCGATGTCGTCCCCGATGATGGGCCAGATGGGTTCACAGCCATCGATGGGCCAGATGGGCGCGTATGGCCAGATGGGCGCGTATGGCCAGATGGGCGCGTATGGCCAGATGGGTCAGATGGGTCAGATGGGCGCGCGGGCGATGTCCAACGCGCAGATGGGTCAGGGCATCCGCAGCGACCAGAACATGCGGCCCGGTGGCCAGCACATGGGGCGCATGCCCGCACCTGGCGGAGCCATCCCCAGCCAGCCGATGAACGGCTACGGCCAGATGGTTGCTCCGCCCTCTGGCGGCCTCGGCCAGTACGGCCAGTACGGTCAGTACGGCCAGACTGGGCAGCCGATGGGGCAGCCGATGGGGCCGTATGGCCAGATGGGACAGCCGATGGGGCCGTACGGCCAGATGGGGCAGCCGATGGGGCCGTATGGTCAGATGGGACGGCCATTGGGGTCTGACCAACTGCCGCCGCTCGGCCCGCCGAACAATCCGATGGACAATTTCGGCATGATGAACCCCAACAGTGGGCCGATGGATAGTGGTCCCTTCGGGGGACGGCGCTCCTTCGCGGGCGATGGGCAGGGCGGCGATACCGGCTTGCCCATGCCACCCATGCCCGACTATCCGCAGGGCGGCTATGGGCCACCGCGCCCCGACGCCTCGGCGCCGCCAGCGCGCACCCGCGGCATTCGCGGGCCAATGTCCGGGCCGCGTTCGGGCGGACAGAACGGCAACGGCGCGCCGACGCATACCCGCATGCCCGACTGGCCAGCCAATCCCGACGGCGATGGCTACGGTCGCAATCGCGGCGAGTAGACGCGCGATAGAATGGGGGCGCTGCCGTGCGGGTGGCGCCCCCATTCGCTGCCCGCGCGCCGAGCGGCTGGCGGTGTCCTTGACCAGGCGCCCGCTGGCGGATATGCTATCTTCCAGGTGTCGGTGTCACAGAAATGGAGCATACTCCCTTGATCGAAGACGCGCTGGCTCAGGTACCCCTCTTCCAGGGTTTGTCCCGGCGAGACCTTCAGGTGCTTGCCGCAAATTCGCGCGAGCGTGACTATGCCGCTGGCGCCGCGCTCATGCGTCAGGGAGACACGGGCGTTGGTCTGTTCATCATTACCGGTGGCTCGGTGCACGCCAGCCAGACCACGCAGGATGGCGGAACGCGCGAACTGGGCGACTTCGGGCGGGGCGCTACGCTGGGCGAACTCTCGCTGCTGGACGATATGCCTCGCACGGCGACGCTCGTGGCGACCGAGCCGACCCACGTGATTGTCGTGCCAGTGTGGGATTTCCGCGCAGCGCTACGCGAGTCGCCCGACATCAGCATCAATCTGCTCAAGGTGCTCAGTCAGCGCCTGCGCAAGAGCGAGGCGCAGGTCTCCGGGCAGCCGCACGACTGAGCGGCGCGCCAACCAACGCAGCGGCCCATCTGCCACGAGCCTGGCGGGTGGGCCGTTGCGTCTGCCTGGCGCTCAGCGTGGCTCAGCTGGCGTGTCTGGTTGATCCGCTGGCTGTCCGCGTCGCCTCCGCAACCAGGCCGCGACCGAGGCCTCCGCGCCCTGCTCGCCAGGGTGGTAGTAGGCGCGCTCGCCCAGGCTCTCTGGCAGGTAGCCTTGCAGTCGTTGAGGTGGCGGACGCATGGGGTCAGCGGGGTCGGGCGCGCCGCCGTAGGCATCGTGCGAGTAGATGTAGCCCTTGCTGTAGTCTAGCTCGCTCATCAGTCGGGTGGGGGCGTTGCGCAGGTGGAGCGGCACAGGATCGTTGCGGCTGGCGCGCACGTCCTCGGTGGCGGCGCCATAGGCCAGGTAGACCGCGTTACTCTTGGGGGCAGTGGCGAGATAGAGCGCCGCCTCGGCAAGCGCCAGCGCGCCCTCGCCCGCGCCCATGAAATGCACCGCCTGCTGCGCCGCCATGCAGAGCGGCAGAGCATGCGGGTCAGCCAGGCCAACATCCTCGGTGGCGAAGCGGATCAGCCGCCGCGCGACAAAGAGCGGGTCCTCGCCTGCCTCCAGCATGCGCGCCAGCCAGTAGAGCGAGGCGTCAGGGTCGGAGCCTCGCAGCGACTTGTGCAGGGCCGAGATAAGGTTGTAGTGTTCCTCGCCGCCCTTGTCGTAGATCAGCGCGCGGCGCTGGGCGGCGTCCTCGACGGTTGGCAGGTCGAGCAGGCGCCCGCCGTCGGGCTGCGGGTGGCTGACGCCCGCGCCCAGCTCCAGCAGGTTCAGCGCGGCGCGGGCGTCGCCGTTAGCCATGTTGGCGATGTAGGTTAGCGCGTCGTCGCTGACCGCCAGTCGCTCGGCGCCCAGGCCGTGCTCCTCATCGGCCAGCGCGCGGCGCAGCAGCCCAGTGATGTCCTCATCACTCAGCGCGTGGAGCGTGTAGACGCGCGAGCGCGAGAGTAGCGCGGCGTTGACCTCGAACGAAGGGTTTTCGGTCGTCGCGCCGATCAGCGTGACTGTGCCGCGCTCCACATGCGGCAGAATCGCGTCCTGCTGCGACTTCGAGAAGCGGTGGATCTCATCGATGAAGAGGATGGTGCGGCGACCAGTGGCGCGCAGCAGCTTGGCAGCGTCCTCCACCACGCGGCGCAGGTCGGCCACGCCTGCCGTGACCGCGCTGAGCGGGACGAAGCGCGCCTGGGTAGTCTGGGCGATGACACTGGCGAGCGTGGTCTTGCCGCTGCCCGGTGGCCCCCAGAGGATCATCGAGGGCGCGTGGTCACTCTCAATGCTGCGGCGCAAGGCGCGCCCCGGCGCGAGGAGATGCTGCTGCCCGACAACCTCATCCAGCGTGCGCGGGCGCATGCGCTGGGCGAGCGGCTGGGCGCTGGCGGGCGTCCCGTCGCTGGCGAGTGAGCCTGCGCCGGGCTGCGCGACGCCATGCCCGCCACGCTTCGCCGCGCCCGCTGGAGGGGTCGGCGCGTCGCCAAAGAGCGAGCCTTGCGCGTGATCGTCCGCCATATGCCGTCTCTCCTCCCCGCGCTGGGCGGCTAGCGCCGCTGGTAGTTCGCCAGCCGCCGTGGCAGTATAGCATGCGCCGCTGTCTGGCCTGGGCGCGCTGACAGACGCTACTCGGCGTGGTCGCGGCGGACGCCCGGCGGAATGCTGCGGATGCCGCTGACACTGGGCGGCGACTCTGGCACGACTCCGGTGCTGAGGCGTGTCCCGGCCATCGCGGTGAGGACGACCTGGGCGGTGTCATCCACCTCGGCAGTGGCCGCTGTCGCCCGCCGCTCGCGCCGCCAGAGCCAGCTCGTCATGCCCGCCGCCGCGATGCAGGGTAGCCCAGTGAAGAGGAAGCTGATGGGTGTGCCTAGTCCCGCCGCGATGGCGCTGACAGTCAGATTGCCGATTGGCGTGCTGCCGATGAAGATCATGGTGTAGACGCTCATCACCCGCCCGCGCATCTCCGCTGGCGCGGAGAGCTGGACTGTCGTGTTGGCCGATGCCGAGAAGGTGCTCATCATCGCGCCAGTCGCCGCGATCAGTATCAGTGTGAGAACGAGCGAGCCGGTCTGGCCCGCCAGCGCCTCCAGCAGGCCGAAGAGCGCCGCCGTGCCAGCGAGGATCAGGTGGGTGGGCTTGCCGCCGCGCCGCGCGAGCAGCAGCGCCCCCGCCAGCGCGCCAACCCCCAGCGAGGAGGTCAGCATGCCAAACTCCGCTGGCCCAGCGTGGAGGACGGTGGTCGCCAGCAGTGGCAGCAGGACATTGAAGTTGAAGCCGAGCGTCCCGACCACGGTAATGAGCAGGAAGGTGATGCGGATATCGTGGTTGGCCCAGATGAACCGCGCGCCCTCACTCACCGCGCGCAGTCCGCTGGCCCTGTTTGGGTCGCGCGGCGTAAGGTACAGGTCCGAGGCGCGCATCAGCCATAGGCCCACCAGCACGGCGATGAAGCTGACGGCGTTCAGCAGGAACATCAGTGGGATGCCCAGAATCGCGATCATCGCGCCCGCGACTGCCGGCCCGATGATGCGGGCGACATTGAACTGGACTGAGTTGAGCGAGATGGCGTTGAGCAGATGCGATGTCGGCACCATCTCGCTGACAAACGCCTGGCGGGTTGGGTTGTCTATCGCCGTGACAAGGCCCAGCAGCAGCGCGAGCAGGTAGACGTGCCAGAGCTGCACCACATGCGCTGTCGTGAGCAGCCATAGCGCCGCCGCGAGGATGCCCTGCGAAATCTGGGTGGCGTAGAGGATGGCGCGACGCGGGTAGCGGTCCACGATGACACCCGCGAACGGGCCAAGGACGAGCGACGGGCCGAACTGGAGCGCGCCAGTGATGCCCAGCGCGAGCGGGTCGGTCGGCGCGAGGGTCAGCACGAGCCATTGCTGGGCCGTGCTTTGCATGAAGGTGCCCGTGACCGAGACGACCTGCCCCCACCAGAAAAGGCGGAAGTTGCGGAACTCGAGCGCCGCGAACGTGCGCGGGCGTCGCTCCGCTCCATGCTGTGCGTCATTCGCCGCAGCCCGGCGCTGTCCGAGGCGCTGTCCGAGGCGCTGGCGCCCCCGCGTCACGAATGACATGCCAATCCCCTGAGTCTATACATGAGAGTGCGCGCTGTCTGCTATGCGATCCAAACACGAAAGGCCTCCGCAGCGCGCTGCGGAGGCCCTCAGGTCAGAGTATCAACTCGCCGTCGTCCTGCGACTGGTCTGCCCAGCGCCTAGGAAGCGGCGAAGTGATTCTTGTGGTAGTACACCATCCCCTGGCCGACAACCTTCACGGGCGTCAGTTCCTTGAGCATGATGCGCTCGCCACACTGCTCGCAAATGCGGTCAGTCATGAAGTTGGTGTCGTCGCGCTGCGCCAGTGAGGCGCGCGCCGTCTTGGAAAGCTCGCCCTTCTTCGCCATGGTCCTCTATGTCCTCTGTTCATCCAAACGTGCGCGCTGGTCGCGAAAACCGGTCGCAGTCACTCCATCTTGCGGGCGCGCGAACGTCCACAAGCGAGTCGTGGCGCTGGCGCGTGGCTTCACTAAGTATACCACATCGCGCCAGTCGCCCGATTGGCTCCGCTGGCTGGTTATTTGCCTGTGGAGTCGTCGTCATCCTCGACAAAGAGCATGTCGGGCGCGGGTTCGTCGTCGTCGCCGAAGATGGTCGCCGCCGCCACCACGCGGTCGCCTGACTCCAGCCGCATTAGCCGCACACCCTGGGTCGGGCGCGAGGTCTGGGCGACGGTGCGCCAGTCAGTGCGGATGACCGTACCTTCCGCCGAAATAATCATCAACTCGAGGTCGTCCGGGGTCAGGATGCGCGCGACCGCCAGCGAGCCCGTCTTGTCGGTGAGGCGGGCGGTGATGACGCCGCCGCCGCCGCGCCCGTGCACGGGATACTCGCTGACCGGGGTACGCTTGCCGTAGCCGTTGAAGGTGACGACGAGCAGCTCCGGGTTGGTGTTCTCCGGTACGGCGCAGATGGCCACCACCTGGTCGTACTCTTCGACGCGAATGCCGCGCACGCCGCCGCTGGTGCGCGAGGCGGCGCGCAGCTCTTGTACCTCAAAACGGATCGCCTGGCCGCGTTCGGTGACGAGCAGCACGGTGTCGTTGGCGCTGCACAGCCGCGCGCCGATCAGCTCGTCGCCCGGCTCCAGATCCATCGCGATGAGGCCGAGGCTGCGCACGACGGCGAATTCGTCGAGACTGGTCTTCTTCACCTCGCCGCGCCGGGTGGCCATCACCATATAGTCGCGCGCGACAAACTTCGGCACGCAGACCATCGCCGTGATCGTCTCCTCCTGGTCGATGCCGATCAGGTTGCGGATGTGATCGCCCTTGGCCGCGCGTCCCACATCGGGCAGGCCCCAGGTTTTGAGCTGGAAGACGCGCCCGCGATTGGTGAAGAAGAGCAGCGAATCATGGTTGTGGGCGCAGAGGAGCTGGCGCACAGTATCGTCCTCGCGCGTCGTGATGCCGCGCGAGCCTTTGCCGCCGCGCCGCTGCGCGCGATATGCGGTCGTCGGCATGCGCTTGATGTAGCCGTTCTGCGTCAGCATCACGACCACCTCATCATTGGGGATGAGGTCTTCCTCGGTAAAGTCCGACGCCTCCATGTCGATGATCTCAGTGCGGCGCGGGTCGCCATATTTCTCGCGCAGGTCGGCGAGATCGGTCTTGATGAGGGCGCGTACCTCGGCGATGCTGTTCAGGATTTTCTCCAGGCCAGAGATGGCGCGGCGCACTTCGGCCAGTTCGTCCTGCACCTTCTTGCGTTCGAGCGCGGCCAGGCGACCAAGCTGCATGTCGAGGATCGCCTTGGTCTGTTCTTCGCTCAGCTTGAAGCGCGTGCGCAGGTTGTTCGCGGCGGTTTCGCGGTTCTGTGAACGGCGGATCGTCTCGATCACCGCGTCCAGATTCTCCAGCGCGGTGGTCAGGCCCTCCAGGATGTGCTTGCGGGCCTCGGCCTTGGCCAGATCGAAGCGCGTGCGCCGCAGGATGACCTGCTCGCGGTAGGCGATGTAGTGCTGCAGAATGGCCTTCAGAGTCAGCGTGCGCGGCTGGTTGTTCACCAGCGCCAGCACGTTCGCGCCGAAAGTCGTCTGCATCGAGGTGTACTTGAAGAGCTGGTTGAGGACGCTGAGCTGGCGGGCGTCGCGGCGCAGGTCGATCACGACGCGGATGCCCGCGCGGTCCGACTCATCACGCACATCGGTGATGCCGTCGATCTTCTTATCGCGCGCCAGCTCGCTGATCTTCTTGACCAGATCGGCCTTGTTGACCTGGTAGGGCAGCTCGGTGACGATGATGCTCACCTTGCCGCGCTCGGTCTCCTCGGTGTGCGCCTTGGCTCGCACGATGATGCGCCCGCGCCCGGTGGTGTAGGCCTGGCGGATGCCCTCGCGCCCCTGGATGATGCCACCGGTGGGGAAGTCCGGCCCGCGAATGATGTGGGTGAGGTCTTCCGCCGTAGCGTCGGGATGGTCCACCAGCCAGGTGATGCCATCACACAGTTCGCGCAGGTTGTGCGGCGGGATGTTCGTCGCCATTCCGACCGCGATGCCCGCAGCGCCGTTCAGCAGCAGGTTGGGCAGCCGCGCAGGCAGCGTGAGCGGCTCCTGGGCGTGGCCGTCATAGTTCGGAACGAAGTCCACCGTGTCCCTGTCGATGTCCGCCAGCAGTTCCGACGCGATGGCTGACATTTTAGCCTCAGTATATCGCATTGCAGCCGGAGGATCATCGTCAATCGATCCAAAATTGCCCTGCCCGATTGCCAGTGGATAACGCATGTTCCAGGGCTGCGTCAGGCGGACCAGCGTGTCGTAGACAGCCGCGTCGCCGTGGGGGTGAAACTCTTTCAGCACCTCGCCGACGATACCCGCGCACTTGCGAGGCGAGCGGTTCGATTGCAGCCCCATCTGCTCCAGCGCATAGAGGACGCGGCGGTGGACTGGCTTGAGGCCGTCGCGCACGTCGGGCAGCGCCCGGCTCACGATGACGCTCATCGAATAGTCCAGGTATGCCCCGGTCATCTCGTCGACGATGTTGACTGGCTTGATGATACCCAGTTCCATGACGGGTATGTTCCTCCTCCTGCGCCGTGCCCAATATCCTGTTCAGTATACCACAAATTGGGCCTGAAGCCGCATAACGCCTAGGACGAACGGCTCATGGCGCCTACCGCCGCTGCCGCCCCATCCCCTGCTCTCTCCTTCTCTGGCGGGCGGGACAAAGCGGCGCCTTGCCGCGAAGGGAGCGCAGGCGATACCATGTGGGAGCGCCCATCCGTGAGCGAGCGATGGGCGATTGGGCAGCGGGAACGGGAGGCCTGGCGTGCGGGTCATCTCATTGGGTAGCGGAAGCAGCGGCAACGCGCTCGTGGCGCAGGTCGGCGCGGCGGCGGTGCTGCTGGACGCGGGCTTTCCCCTGCGCACGCTGCTGGGGCGCCTGCGCCAGGCGAGCATCGCTCCGGAGAGCATCGGCGCCATCCTGCTGACCCACGAGCACCACGACCACGCCTGTGGAGCGGTCGCCTTCTCGCGCCGCTATGGCGTCCCACTGATCGCGAACCCGGCCACGCTGGCGGCGGTGCTGGCCCAGCCTGTGCGTGGTCAGGCCGAGCCGTTCGATCCTGCCAGCGTCGAGCGGGTCGAACTGCCCCTTGGACGCGAGGCCACCATCGCCGGACTGCGGGCGCGTAGCTTTCCCGTCTCGCATGACGCCGTGGCGCCCGCTGGCTACCTCATCTCGTCGGGAGCGTGGCGGCTCTGCTTCATCACCGACACTGGCATGGTGAATGAGCTGATGATCGAGGCGATGGGCGAGGCAAGCCTGCTGGTGATCGAGTCGAACCACGACCGCGAGCGCCTGCTGCGCGGGCCATATCCTTGGCATCTCAAGCAGCGCATCCTCAGCCCGACAGGCCACCTGGCCAACGACCAGACCAGCGAGGCGTTATTGCGCGTGCTGGATGACGCGCCGCGCTGGGTCTGGCTGGGGCATCTCAGCCGCACCAATAACACCCCCGACATCGCCCGCGCCCACCTGCGCGAGCGTCTGCGCCAGGTGGGGCTGCGCCACATCGAGCCGCGCATCGCCCCTCCCGGCGTCGGCGAGGTCTGGGATAGCGCGACCCTCTGGGGCCAGCCAGCGCCCGCGCGACCCGACAGCGCCGAGCCACCCAGCAGCGATACCGCCGCGCCCGTCGCGCAACCCGCCCGCCGCCAGAGCTAGCGCGGCGTATACTGTCGGCGTGGGCGGCGGCGCCCGCGTCAGTGGCGAGCCGGGGAGAGTATGGCATGAGTGTAGGCAGCATCCAGGCGGAGAAGCTCGATCAGGCGGTCGCGGCCCTCAAAGAGCAGGACATCGACTGCTGGATGACCTTTGTGCGCGAGTCGTCCGAGATCCCCGATCCGGTAATGAAGCTGATCGTTGGGCATGATGTCACCTGGCAGAGCGCGTTCATCGTGACGCGCGCGGGTCGGCGCATTGCGCTGGTGGGCGGACCGGAGGGCGCGACCGTGCGCCGCGCGGGCCTCTACGAAACCGTCGTGACCTATGACGAGGGCTTCGCCCCGGCCCTGCGCGCCCTCATACGCGAGCTGGACCCCGGCCAGATCGCCATCAACTACTCGACGGGCGATGTCGCCGCCGATGGACTGACCCACGGGATGTACCTCCAGCTCGTCGGGGCGTTGGCGCGCACGCCCTACCGTGCGCGCCTGGTTTCCGCCGGGCCGGTCATCGCCGCGCTGCGCAGCCGCAAGACCGCCAGCGAACTGGCGCGCATGCGCCGGGCCATCGAGCTGACCGAGGATCTGTTTGCCCTGGTGACGGGCTTCCTGCGCCCTGGCCGGACGGAGCTAGAGGTGGCCGATATGCTGCATGCCGAGGTGCGGCGGCGCGGGCTGGAGCCGTCGTGGGCGCTGGACCACTGCCCCACCGTCAACGCGGGCGCGACCTCCGAGGCAGGCCACGCCGGGCCGACCGACATCGCTATGCAGCCCGGCGACCTCGTGCATCTCGATTTCGGCGTCGCGTTCGAGGGTTATCGCGCCGACCTCCAGCGGATGTGGTACCTGCGCAGCGAGGCCGAGCCGACTCCGCCCGCCAGCGTCCAGCGCGCCTTCCAGGCCTGCCTCGACGCCATCGAAGCGGGGCGCAGGAAGCTAAAGGCGGGCGCACTGGGCTGGAAGGTGGACGAGGCGGCGCGTTCCTCGCTGACGGCGGCGGGCTACCCCGAATACAAGCACGCCCTGGGGCATAGCGTCGGCCTGGCTACCCATGATGGCGGGCCGCTGCTGGGGCCGCGCTGGCCGCGCTACGGCGACTCGCCGGAGCGGCCCATCCAGCCCAGCTCGGTCTATACCCTGGAACTGGGCGTGGCGACCGAGCGCGGCTACATCGGGCTGGAGGATGAGGTGCTGGTGACGGAATCAGGCGCCGAGTACATCTCACCCGCCCAGCGTGAACTGATGCTCATCTGAGGCATTGAGGTGCGGCGCGCAGCGAGGATTAGCCGCCAATGGTGATCTCGTTGCGCACGGCCAGCACGCCTGCCAGGTGCCAGACATCCTGCTCGGCGGAGGCGCGGTGACGCGGGCTGGGCAGCGTGCCGAGTAGCGTCACCTCGCCATCGCGCACCCGTACTCGCAACCGCTGCTGGTAGTCGTGGATGGCTGGATTTTCGTTCAGGATCTGCCAGACGGCGGCGGTCAGTTCGCCATCCGAGCGCAACAGCGTGGCCGAGGCGATCTGCTCGACTGTGGCGTCGAGGTGCAGGGTCAGCTCTGGCGAGAGGAACGGCAGCGCGCGTGGCGACCTGGCCACCGAGACCGCCCAGGTCGGCGAGACCATCACGTTCTGCCCCTGAACGTTCACCAGTTTGAACATCGGGTCGGTGGAGAGATCGACCTCGGCCAGCGCGTCGCCGCGCACCCGCAGGATCAGTTCGGAAACCAGCCCGTCGCTCGTCTCGACCACCAGACCGGCGAGCCGCCCGACATACCCCTCGTGGCAGCGCACGCGCATGCCGCCGCGCAACTCCAGCGAATCGGGCGTCGGCGCGGGGGCCTGGGTGGAATTGATGGGGATTGTGCGCACCTCGCGGCTCAGGTCGCTCGCGCGCAAGCGCAGCCATGCCTCACGTCCGCGCGCTCGCAGTCGCGCGCTGCGCAGCCGCCCCAGGACGCTCTCGTCCACCCCGCGCGCTCGCTGGGGAGCCGAGGGCAACTGCTGGCCTGTGATGCGCTGGCCAAAGCGAAAAATGCGCCGCGCCGGCTGATCGCCGTACAGGTTGCGCTCGCTAAACAACGATATTTCTCCCACTCGGCTCCGAGCCGTGTCACTGGCGCTCATATCCGCGTACCTTCATGTCGTCCCAGCCACTCAGCATATGCCCACGCGGCTACTTCCGCAAGCCCCATACCGTGTGAAACGAGCGGCGCCGCCCCTTCGCTACACCGGGGGCGCGGCGTGTGGGCCAGCCGAAGCGGATTGGCGCCCTGGCGCGACGCCGGACCCCGCTGCGTCGTTGTAACTGTGAGGGCGCTCGTATCATGCGCCTCGCACAGGTCGTACAATGCGAGTGCGATCTCGCGCCTCGGCGCGGGAGACGCGCCCGCGCTATCGTTTGCCATCGTCCATCAGGAGGCCTTGATGTCGCTCAGTGTTACGGTTCTCATCATCGCGGCTGTCCTCTCGCTGCCCGGCGGACTCTTTGTCGCGCGGCTCATCAGCCCCGCGCGCGTCCGCTTTCTGGGACTCGTGGGGGGCGTGCTGGGCGCCGCCATCACCGCCGTTGGCCTGCAATATTATGTCCTGGCGACGCGGACGAACATCGACGCCATCTCGTGGTTCATTGGCGCGTTTCTGGCCTGCTCGATGGGCGTGGCTGCTGGCGCGCTGCTGATCAACTTCTTCGCCAGCGCTGGCCGCGCCGCTGAGTCTGGCTCGGCGGAGTAGCGGGCGCCGGGCCCCGATGACCCCCATTCCCACGCGGAGCGGGGGTCTTTTCGTGCGCTAATCCAGCATCCAGGCGGGGGCGCCAGAGTTGACGCCGCCCAACGTCAGGCCGAGTTCCGCGCCGAGGTCGCGCAGCGTGGCCACGCGGGCGGGCGTAGGTGAGGAGAGCGTCGCCGTCGCCAGCACATCGAGGATGGCGAGCGCGGCCGCCGTCTTGAGGTCATTGTCCAGGGCGGCGTCGAACTCGGCGCGGGCGCGCTGCGCGGTCTCGTCGCCCGCCAGCGTCACGGCGCCCTCGCTCACATCCACGGAGCGCACGGCGGCGGCGGCGAAGCGGCGGGCGCGTTCGGCGGCGGTAGCCATCTCGTGGGCGAAGAATTCCCACGGGCGGCGATAGTGGTTCGCCAGCAGCATGATCCGCACTGCGTCTGGCGTGTAGCGCTGGAGCAGGTCCGCCGCCAGCACCAGATTGCCAAGCGATTTGCTCATCTTCTCGCCGTCCAGCGCCACCATCGCGCAGTGCATCCAGACCTGGACGTAGGGATGCTCGCCAGTGGCGTGCTCGCTCTGGGCGATCTCGCAGGTGTGGTGCGGGAAGATCAGGTCGGAGCCACCGCCGTGGATGGAGATGCGCGGCCCCAGGTAGGCCGTCGCCATCGCGCTGCACTCGATGTGCCAGCCGGGACGGCCCGCGCCCCACGGACTGGGCCAGGCTGGCTCGCCGGGCTGCTGGGCCTGCCACAGCACGAAGTCCAGCGGGTCGGCCTTGCGCCGGTCGTCGGGGAAGTTGCCGCGCTCGTTGGCGGTCGCCAGCCACTCGTCGTAGCCGTG